>JAIWOE010000303.1 GCA_020217165.1 Desulfovibrio sp.
CGATTCCTCGACCCAGGCCCGCTCGCCGTCGCGCCTCCCGCCGCACTGCCGTGCCGCAAGAGGAGGTGTTCACTGTCGTTTTTCAGAGAGCCTTTCTCGTCACGCTGTCGGCTTTCGCGTCGAGCGGAGAGATTGTTTACATCCTCCCGCCGCGGCCGTCAACCCTTTTTTGCGTCTGCCTTCGTTTTTTCTGCCGGCCGCTCTGGCCGCGAAGTGGAAGGCATCGGGTTCGTTCCTCGTCGGGAGAAACGCTTATCCCCAAAAGCGGCGGCGGAGTCAAGCAACTTTTTCATTTTTTTCGCATTGAATTTCAGCTGGTTAATAATACCATTCCGGGGGTGACGCCCGTACCCTTTTGCGGTAGACCGCTGGAGCATCAGTACACACGGAGGATGACATGGGTTTTTGCTCGGCCAGCGCCAGTATTGCGCGCTATCGCGTTGTGGAGGAGGTCCCCTCTTCTTTATGGAAGGAGGTTCCGGAGCGGCTGCGCCGGTTTGCGTTCAAGGATATCGACCAGAGCGCCGAGGAGCGCAGCTTTGGCTGGTCCAACGCAGACAACTGGCTGGACACCACATGGCGGGAAGGCAGCCCGCAGAAGGGGGACTACTTTGTCTTCAACCTTAGACTAGAGACTCGCCGGGTTTCCCCGGCGGTATTCAAGAAACATTTTGAGCTTTCCCTGCTAGATGCAGAACGCGACGCCCGGGAAAAAGGGCAAAAGTTCGTGGGCCGCAACCAGAAGAAGGAACTCAAGGAACAAGTGCGACTGCGGCTCATGGCCAGGGCCCTGCCAGTGCCGGCGGTATTCGAGGTGGCCTGGAACATCCAGTCCGGGCACGTTTGGCTGGCCTCCACGAATGGCAAGATCAAAGAAATGTTCACTAATTTCTTCACTGATACCTTCGAGCTGCACCTTGAGCCCCTGACGCCATTCTTCCTGGGGCTCTCACTCCTGGGCCAAGAGGCCGGCCCCCGGCTGGAGACCCTGGAACCGGCGGCCTTCGCCTGAGTGAGCGCATTGCTCGTGGACGTTGGGGCCTATGCCCGGCACGGGCTTGGCGCCCGCAGTGACTCACGACTTTTATGTAAGGATGACGCACAATGGTGGATCTGTATCTCGGACAAGCGCAAGATGTGTTGCTGGGGCAGGATTTTCTGACCTGGCTGTGGTGCATGAGCGAACGCACGGGCGGCGCTTTTCGGACAACCAAGGGCGAGAATTTCCAATGCGTGCTGGAACAGCGCGTGGTGGTGCAGGGTGGGCAGGGAGACAGCCTGGAAACCGCCACCGTAAGCGGCGCCATGAGCGAACTCAAGGAAGCTCGCCTGGGGCTGGCCACGGGCAAGAAGGTCACCAGGGCCCTGGTCCGGCTGGCCGTGGACGAGGAAGAATGGTCCGTGACCCTCAAGGCCGAGGACTTCTCCCTCAACAGCCTGAAAACGCCCAAGATCGAGGCCGGTCGCGAGGAGGGTGACGACCCCGACGCCACTTACCTGGAGAAATTCTACCTACTGGAACGGGCCATGGAGCTGCTGGACTCGCTCTACCTGCAGTTCCTGCAGGCCAGGCTGGCGGCGGACTGGCCCGAAACGGTGAAGGTCGTGCGGCAATGGATTGCCGCAGCCGGTTCGGAGCAACGGGCGTAAGCTCCCCGGGAGTTCCCCAATGCCGAGCCACTCCGGACACCTGGGAGCGCCCTGGCGCCGGCAGCAGTTTACTTGCGGCTCAAAAACACTATACTCCTGCCGCATCCACCCGCCATTTCTCGCGCCGGCTGCCCCCTGCAGCCGCTGCGACCAAGGAGTATCCCGCATGATTCCAGACCGTTCCGCCCGATTCCTCCTGCCCCTGGCAATCCTGCTGCTGCTGGGCGTCTTCCCGGCATCCCCGGCCATGGCCGCCGCGGCCTTGCCGGAATTCACGGACCTGGCCAAACGCACCGGTGCCGCCGTGGTGAACATCTCCACCGTCCGCCGGGTGGAAGCGCCGGATCTGCAGGAGTTTTTCCGCTTCCGCAAGCCGGATGGCGGCGACAACCGCATAGAAGAATTCTGGAAGCAATTCGAGAAGTTCTTCAAGGTTCCGCAGCGCAATCGCAAGGATCGTTCCCTGGGCTCCGGGTTCATCATCTCGCCGGATGGCTTCATCGTGACCAACAACCACGTCATCAAGGATGCTGATCAGATTGCCGTGAACCTCCAGGGCAAGGACAAGGAATCCGATTCATACAACGCCACCGTGGTGGGCCGTGACCCGGAAACCGACCTGGCGCTGCTGAAAATCGAGACCAAGACCCCCCTGCCGGTGCTGGAGTTCGGGGATTCGGACGCCATGGAAGTGGGGCAGTGGGTCATCGCCATTGGCAATCCCTTTGGCCTGGACCACACGGTCACGGCGGGCATCGTCTCTGCCAAGGGGCGGGCCATTGGCGCCGGGCCCTTTGACGACTACATCCAGACGGATGCCTCCATCAATCCCGGCAACTCCGGCGGCCCGTTGCTGAACATGGATGGCAAGGTCATCGGCATCAACACAGCCATCATCTCCTCGGGGCAGGGCATCGGCTTCGCCATTCCCAGCAACATGGCCCGGCGGATCATCCAGGATCTGCGGGACAACAAGAAGGTACAGCGCGGCTGGCTGGGCGTGACCATCCAGGATGTGGACGAAAATTCGGCCAAGGCCCTGGGCATGCAGGAGGCGCAAGGCGCCCTTATCAGTTCCGTGCGCCCCGGGGACCCCGGCGACAAGGCCGGCATCAAGCCTGGTGATGTGGTGCTCAAGATCAATGACCGCCCCGTGGCCGATGCCGGGGAGCTGCTCAAGGGCGTGGCCGCCCTGACGCCCGGGGAAAAGGCGGCCCTGCAGGTATGGCGGGATGGCAAGTCCCTGTCCCTCACCGTCACCCTCGGGGAGCGCCCCACCACCGAGGAAGCCCTCCTGGGCGAGGACGATGTGGAGCAGGCCCCTGAGGCTTCGGAGCTGGGCCTGGCCATGCGCCCCCTGACCAAGGACGAGATCAAGGAACTGAAACTGCGGCGCGGCGGCCTGCTGGTGCTGGAGGTGGATGCCGAATCCCCGGCGGGGGAAGCCGGCCTGCGCAAGGGCGACATTGTGCTGGAACTCAACCTCAAGCCCGTGGAAACCCTTGACTCCTTCGCCAAACTCATGGAAGAGGACGCCGCGAAGAAGGGAGTGGCCATGCTGCTGGTGCAACGCGGCAAGCAGACCCTGTTCCGGACCATTCCCCTGGATGGCCCGGAGCCAGACGCCGAGTAACGCACCGCACACCACTCATTGGAGATTCGCATGCATGCACTCACACCGCGGCAAATTGTCGCGGAGCTGGACAAATTCATCATCGGGCAGGAACATGCCAAGCGCATGGTGGCCATCGCCC
>JAIWOE010000304.1 GCA_020217165.1 Desulfovibrio sp.
GCCACGCGCCCCTCGCCGGCCCACGCGGCCCACCCAGGCCTCCAGGGAGCGGCGTCTGGCCGGAAAAAAGGCGGCCGCCGCCCGCAAGCAGGCGCGCGGCCGGGTGCGCGGGACTGACGATTGAGCCGGACTCAGGACACCCCCACCCGCAGGAATTCCTCGTAGCTGGTCACGCCTTCCAGAACCTTCATGGCCGCATCCATGCGCAGGGTGCGCAGGGCGCCGGCTTCCAGGCAGGCCTTCTTGATCTCGCCGGAGGAGGCGCCGCGCAGGATGAGCTGCTGCACCGCCTGGTGCACTACCCGCACCCCGTACACGCCCCCGCGGCCCTTGTAGCCGGAATCGCTGCAGACCGGGCACCCCTTGGCCCGGAACAGGCGCGGTTCCCCGCGTGAGAGACGCACCCCCAGCACCTTGAACAACTCCGGATCGGCGGCGTAGGCCTCCTTGCAGTCCGGACAGATGCGCCGCACCAGCCGCTGGGCCACGGCCAGGAGCAGGGTGGAGGCGATGAGGTATGGCTCCACCCCCATCTCCGCAAACCGGGTCACGGCCCCGGGGGCGTCGTTGGTGTGCAGGGTGGAAAGCACCTTGTGTCCGGTGAGGGCGGATTCGATGGCGATTTGCGCCGTCTCGCGGTCCCGGATCTCACCCACCATGAGCACATCCGGATCCTGCCGCAGGATGGCCCGCAGACCCGAGGCAAAGGTCATGCCGGCCCGGCGGTTGAGCTGCACCTGGGCCACGCCGGCCAGCTGGTATTCCACGGGGTCTTCCAGGGTCACCACATTGATATCCCGGGTGGCCACCTGCTGCAGCAGGGAATAGAGCAGGGTGGTCTTGCCGCTGCCGGTGGGGCCCGTGGCCAGGAGCATGCCCCAGGATTTCTGCAGGCTGCGGTCAATCTTGGTTTTGTCCGCACTGCGCAGGCCCAGCTCCTCCACGGTCAGGGCCTTGGCTGTCTGGTCCAGGATGCGCAGCACGATTTTTTCGCCATGGATGGTGGGCAGGGCGCTGGCGCGCACGCTCACCTCGCGTTCCTTGGTGTGGAAGGCAAAGCGGCCGTCCTGGGGGATGCGGGAGACGGAAATATCCATGTTGGACAAGAGCTTGAGACGGGAGACCAGGGCCAGGTGCATGCTTTTGGGCGGCGGGGCCATTTCGTGCAGTACACCATCAATGCGGTACCGCAGGGAGATGCGGTGTTTTTCCGGCATGATGTGCACATCGCTGGCCTTGGCTTGCAGGGCGGCGGCCAGGATACGGTTGACCAACTGGACCACGGGGGCCTGGGAGGCCATGCCGGCCTGGGCATCCAGGGACAGGCGGGATTCCTCGGCCTCGCGCTCGGCCTCTGCGTCCTGGAAGGTCTCATCCTCCAGGCCGTCCATGACCGAGAGGCCGGCCAGGGCCTGGGACTGCGCCACCTCCCGGTCGTTGCCATAGAGGGCCTTGTGCAGGGCATTGAGCTCCGCCCGGGTGCAGATGACCGGCTCCACGTCCTGGCGGGTGGTCTCGGTCACGTTGTCCAGGGCCACCAGGTCCGAGGGGTCCAGGCAGCCCACCCAGAGCATGAGGCCTTGCTTGCGCAGGGGCACGCATTCGTGGATGCGGGCGGCTTCCTCGGAAAAGGCCTGCTTGAGGGACGGGTCCAGGGGATACTTTTCCGGATGATAGCGATCCACATTCAACTGCTCGCTCAGGAGCTGGATGAGCTGGCTTTCCTGCACGTAGCCGCGGGAGACGAGGAACATCCCCAACCGCATGGGCGGAGAGGCGAGGGGGTGCTCCCGCAGGGCCACCTCCAACTGCTGCGGGGTGAGCAGGCCGGCTTCCAGGAGCATTTCGCCCAGCTTGCGCCGGGGCTTTCTGGCGCGGCGCGCCTCGCGGTGGGGCATCTGGCTGCGGGCGGAAGTTGTCGTGGGGGCCTGGGCGCCCAGACGCAGGGACAGCTTTTCCGGCTGGGAGCGGCCCTCGGACTGGGGCCGGGCTGGCGGAACAAAGGGAGACTTGGGCATGGGGGCTCCTGGTGCGGAATCTGGTGTCTGGCGGTGCCGGGGTCGATTCAGGCCTGGAGCAGGTGCGCAAACAGCGCCGGAGCATCCGGCGCCACCACATGGGCCCCGGCGTCTGCCAGGGCCTGCATGCTCACGCGGCCGGAGGCCACACCTGCGGCGCGGGCGCCGGCGCGCAGGGCGGTGGTCACGTCCATGGGATGAT
The DNA here is from genome assembly GCA_020217165.1 of Desulfovibrio sp. Classification (GTDB taxonomy): domain Bacteria; phylum Desulfobacterota; class Desulfovibrionia; order Desulfovibrionales; family Desulfovibrionaceae; genus Megalodesulfovibrio. The sequence continues at coordinate 2,221 of JAIWOE010000304.1, forward strand.
CCCCCACCATCAGGGCGGATTCTGGCGGGCACTGCAGCAGCTCCAGGGCCTGCAGCAGGTGCTGGGGATGCGGTTTGACACGGCGGACGCTGTCGCGTGGGAGAAAGGCGTCGCAACAGGCGTCCAGGTCCGGAAACACCTGCCGCACCGCGGCTTCGCAATTGCGGGTGATCACGCCCACGCGGGCGCCGGCCTGGCGCAGCCGGGCCAGCAGGGGGCGCGCGCCTTCGAACAGGCGGCCCACCCGGGCGGCCTCCAGTTCCATGGCCGTGATGGCGGCATGGGCCTGAAAGAAAAAGTGCACTCCGGCGTCGTGCCCACAGCGGCCGTCGATGTCCGCGCGCACGGTGTCAATCCATTCCAGCACTGGCGTGGTGCCGGGGGCAGGGGCGGGCAGGAGGAATTCCGCAGCCACCCAGGCCACGCGGCGCTTCATTTCCTCAAAATCAAGCACCAGCTCGGCCAGGGTGCCGTCAAAATCGAAGACCACGGCGCAGGGCAGGGCCTCCAGCATGGGCATGGGCATGGGTGTTTGCATGGGTGGGTGCACGGGCGGGGTGGGGGAGTTCGGGGGGACAGGCATGGATGCCACACGCGCCGGTGGGGATCAATCCTCAACGATGATGGATTGTCCCACCACGCTGGCCTTGCGCAGGGGAGCGATGGCCTGGTAGGCTGGCGAGTCGAAGCAGGCCTTCAGCGTCTCCACATCCTTGAACTTGATCAGCACCACCCGCAGGGGGGACCAGTCCCCGGAATACGGATGCACCGCCGAGCTGGCCAGCACGTATTCCCCGCCCGCGGCCTCGATGAGGGGCCGGGCCAGGGCGCGGTACTGGGCATAGGTCTCCGGATCGGGAATGGACAGGGTCTGGATGACAAGATAGGCGGCCATGGCGCGGGCTCCCTCCGCTGGGCGTGATACAGGACGTCCTGGCACTATCAGGGGTGGCCCGTGGCTGGCAAGGGGCGGGCCTCAAGGCGTGGCGCCGCCTGCAGCCGGCGGCGTGGATTGTGGCACGCCGGTTTCGTTGCGCAGCAGTTCCTGCAGCCGTTCCGGCATCTGCTCCGGGAGGCTCCTGGCGGCCTCGGCTTCCAGTTCCGGCGTCCAATTGTAGAGTCTGGTTTCCGGAAAAAGGCGTACCACGCGTACCACATGGATTCCCAGCTCGGCAGCCGC
>JAIWOE010000305.1 GCA_020217165.1 Desulfovibrio sp.
GGGTCACGGAGACTCCGAGGCAGCTGGCCGCAACTTGCAACGACCACGCCGATGCGGCCGTGATTACTTCTGTTGCGCCAGGGTGATGTTGAAGGCGACGGAATACAAATGGTGAAAGAAATCCACGTATTCCAGCACCACATGCTCGGGCACGGTGATACGGGCGGGGGCAAAATTGAGGATTCCCTTGATGCCGGCTTCCACCAGATGGTTGGCGGCGCGCTGGGCCCGTTCCGGCGGCGTGGTGATGATGCCGATCTCCACCCCCAGCTCGTGAGACTTTTCCATGAGCCGCTTGGTGCACATCACTTCCAGGCCGGACACTTCCTCGCCGATCTTGAAGGGATCGCAATCAAAGGCGCCGATGATCTCGAACCCGCGCAGCTTGAATTCCTTGTGATTCAACAGGGCGCGCCCCAGGTTGCCCACCCCCACCAACACGGTCTTCCAGGTGTGGTCAATGCCCAGACAGCGCTTGAGAGAGGCGATAAGATCCTGAATGTAATAGCCGACGCCGCGTACGCCGAATTCGCCAAAATAAGCAAGATCTTTACGAATTTGAGATGGATTGACGTCACAGGCCTTGGCAAGGCTTTCGGAGGAAATCACGTCTGACCCTTCGCGCTGCAGGTCCTCCAGCACTTGCACATAGAGGGCAAGGCGCTGGATGGTGGCGCGAGGGATGCTTTCGCTTTTAAGAGAGAAGAGGCGAGGATTTGGCACGGATTTTGTGAATAATGTAACAAAAGTGGAGGGAAAAAGGGGAGGCCGAGGTTGCCCACGGCCTCCCGAGGTCGCATGAGCCGACTTAGACGTAGGGGTTGGCCATGATCAGCAGGATGTTGATGACCAGGGCGTAAATGGCCAGGGATTCCACGAAGGCCAGGCCGAGGATCAGGGAGGTCATGATCTTGCCGCCAGCGTCAGGATTGCGGGCGGTGCCTTCGAGGGCGGCCTTGAGGCCCATGCCCTGACCGATACCGCAGCCAGCAGCAGCGATGGCCATGCCGATACCAGCGGCGAACAGGGTCAGGCCCAGGGCGGGGGCGTCCAGCTTCACGCCACCGTCAGCGGCGAAGGCAACGGCAGCCAGGGAGAGCATGGCCAGGGTGTTCAGCACGATCATGAGGGACTTGCGCATTTCACGGCTCCTTGAACTGTATAGTGTTTCGGTCGTAAGACCATTTCCCCGATTGTAAAGACCCGACCTAGTGGGCGTGCTCCAGCGAGCCCTTGAGGTAGATCATGGTCAGCATGAAGAAGATGAAGGCCTGCAGCGTCTTGCCCAGGAGGAACAAGAAGTAGATCGGAATGGTACCCAGGATGGGAGCCAGGATGAACATGAGCAGAATGGCCACTTCTTCGCCGCGGATGTTGCCGAAAAGACGAAGAGTGAGGGAGACGGGCCGGGCAATGTGGGAGATACACTCCAGAATGAGCATGAACGGCGCCATCACGGCCATGGGACCCATGAAATGCTTGATGTAGCCGGGACCCCAGCGCATGATCCCGATGGCGTTGTAATACACGAACACGGTGAGGGCCATGGCGGCGTTGGTGTTCACGTTCGCCGTGGGCGCGTCGCAGCCGGGCACCAGACCCAGGAGGTTCTGGGTCAGAATGAAGATGAAGATGACGCACAGGGGACCGAAGACCTTGCGGCCGTCTTCACCTATGTTCTCCACCACAAAGTTTTCCAGGCCTCCGACCACGGTCTCCATGACGTTCTGCAATCCGCTGGGGACCATCTTCAGCTTGCCGCGCAACAGGAGGGCAATGCCAAAGAGAATGGCCATGGCCACCCACGTGTAGAAGATGTGCGCGGCGTTTTCGACGCCAAGCGCCTTGGAAAGCGCACCATTCACGCCCGTAAGTTCCGCGAACAGTACCGGATGTGGCAATCCGCCGGCCATTTACGCCTCCTTCGAGTGTTGCGCGAGATATGATTCCACGCCCCAGATGAGGATGGTGGCGACCACAGTGGAAAGCCCCGCCAACAGGGCCGCCAGGGAGATTTTTCCAAACACGAGCAACACGGCCAGCAGGACCCCAGTGAGGATCAAGCGGCCGTAAAAGCGAACTATTGTCGATGCCACCAGGGGCCCCTGTCCCCCGGGCTGTCCCCCGGGCTGTCCCGCAGACTCCAGGCGCCGGGCGATGGACGTGGCCAGAAAATAAAAATTCGCGGTGACAATGCCCACTCCAAGGCCGAAATGCAGCAGCCAAGGATGGAAGAATCCGCCAACCACCCCACCCGCCAAGGCCACCACCGCCAGCAGGCACTGCCGCGTAAGCAGCGTGCGGACCGAGGCGTTGCGAACCCCCTTGCGAAAGAGGGAGGACTCAATGCCGTGCCGCATGGCGCGCCAGGGCTGCAGCAGAGTCTCCAATGTGGTGGAACGGCTCATGATTCGTTCGATTTTGCCTTGTGCGGGTCCTGGTTGCCGGAGTCTTCCACTCCGGATTCGGAGGCATCCTGCCCGCGTGCAGTCCCGCCAGGTTGCGGGATTTTGCCGGATGCATCCGCGCCTTCTGCCTGCCGGAGCAGGGACCGAAGCGCCTCGGCCGTCTCTGGGTCGGCCTCGGCTTCTTGCAGCTCGCGAATCAGTGCCTTCCGAAGGGTCTCTTCGTCAAGCACTTCGTCATTTTTTTCACCTGCCAGGGGCGCGTTTTTTTGCGCACCCGGCTGCAGCTCGGCATCTTCCGTCTCTTGCGTGGCCGGCTCGTCCGGCCGCACCGGGGAGACATAGGTTTTGGCAAAGTGCTCCTTCTTGAAGAAGACCAGCCGGCCGCCACCCTCCGTTTCGGGGGGGGACTCCCCTGCTTCCCGCGCGGCGCGCGCAGCCTCGTCCTGCCTGTGAACTCGCCGCGCCTCCCGCCACATGTTGCGGAAGCCCTCCACAATGCCCATGCCAAGGAACACGATCATCAGCCAGGGCTTGGTACCCAGCCACTTGTCCAGGAACCAGCCCATGGCCAGCCCCACGGCCGTGGAACTCACCATGTGCAGACCCAGCAGGCCCGCATTGGAGCTCACCCCGGCCAGGGCCTGCATCACGCCGCTCCCCTTTTTGGCCGGCTCGGGCGCGGCGCCCTGGGGGCGCGATTCGTGTTCAGCCATCATGTCGCCCCTGCGGTGAACCTGACCAGCGAGACTCTCGGCAGGCCCGGGGACCGCCACGTGCATTCCTTCACAAGTGGAAAGTGCTCTAGCATGGACCTTCCCCCCGCGTCAACGGCTAAAGACTGTTTTCTTGCGGTTTATCCATGCGGATTGATTGTTTAATCACCCCAGTATTATTGGCCTTTCATTTCGCTCCTCCCGCGCGGCCCCGGCTGGCGGCCATGTTTGGATGCACTGCTCGGGAATTCGCACCGGGCCAGCCTACAAATCC
>JAIWOE010000033.1 GCA_020217165.1 Desulfovibrio sp.
TGGAAGGCCATCCACCAGATCTTCCCCCTGCGCCGCTGCAGCGAGCATGTGTTCCGCAACCGGGTCCGGCCCTGCCTGTATTATCATATGGGGCTCTGCCTCGGCCCCTGCGTGTACGACGTGGATGTGCGGGAGTACGCCCGCATGGTGGAGCGTGTGGAGATGCTGCTGGCCGGCCGCTCCCGCGAGCTGGTGGACCTGCTGCAAAAACAAATGCATGCCGCGGCCGAGGCCCTGGAGTTCGAAGAGGCGGCCCGCCTGCGGGACCAGGTGGCCGCCGTGCGGGCCACGGTGGAGCGCCAGGTGGCCGTGCTGGCCACGGAAGAGGATGTGGACGTGCTGGGGCTGGCGCAGTCCGAGGCCGGCCTGGGCCTGGCCCTGCTCTTCGTGCGCCGCGGCCGCCTGCTGGACAAGAAACACTACGTCTGGCCCGGCCTGACCCTGGAGCATGGCCCCGAGGTCGTGGCCGGGGTGCTGATGCAATATTATGAGCCCGGGCGCTTCATCCCGCCCCGAATCCTCATCCCCTATGCCCTTGATATAGTTGATACAGGGGAGACAGGGGATGCAGTGGCGGAGGAGCAGGATTTCCCCCTGGGGCCGGAACATGCCCAGGTGCTGGCCGATCGCCGGGACGGGCCGGTGCGGTTGCTGCCACCGCGTTCCACCACGGAAAAGAAGCTCATGGCCCTGGCCCAGACCAACGCCCGCGAGGCCCTGCGCCAGGAGATCCGTAGCGCCGATGATGCCGAGGCCTTGCTTGCCGCGGTGCAGCGCGCCCTGCGCCTGCCATCCCTGCCGCGACGCATCGAGGCCGTGGATGTCTCCCACACCCGGGGGGAACAGACCCGCGTGGGGGTCATCGTCTATCAGGACGGGCAGCACCGCAAGGAGCTTTCCAAGGTGTATGCCTTTGATCCCGATGCCTTGCCCGGCGCCCCGGGGGACGATTACGCCGTGCTCCATGCCTGGGCGGCGCGCCGGCTGGCCTCGGGGCCACCCTGGCCGGACCTACTGCTGGTGGATGGCGGTCGCGGCCAGTTGGCCTCCACCCTGCACGGGTTCCAGAAGGCCGGCTGGGGCAAGCCCTTCCCCCTGGCCGCCATCGCCAAGGGCCGCGTGGAGGAAGACGCTGCCGAAGGCGTGGTGCGCCTGCGCCGGCAGCGGCATAGCCTTGACGACATGATCTACCTTCCCGGCCGCAGCAATCCCCTGCCCCTGCGCCCAGGCGCGCCGGAGCTGCTGTTTCTGCAGCGCGTGCGGGATTCGGTGCACCACTTCGCCATCGGCAGCCATCGCCGGTCCCGTGGCAAAGCCGTACTGCAGAGCGAGCTGCTGCAGGTGCCCGGCATCGGTCCCAAGACGGCCCGACTGCTGTGGGATCATTTTCAAACCCTGGACCGCATAATTCAGGCCACCCCCGAAGAGCTGGCCCTGGTGCCCGGGCTGGGACAAGCCCGCGCCCGGCGTCTTGCTGGAAAACTGGCGGAACTCCGAGGCTAGCAGCCCACCGCCCTCAGCAGGAAGGCTCCAGATGCGGAATGGCCGCGCCGCGAAGGTTGCGCGCCCAGGACTCCTGCGAGAGGCACGCCGGCACCTGCGCAGGCCAGGCCTGCCCGGCACGGGCGCGCGCCCGTTCCACCAGGGCGGGCAACGCCGCGGCGATGGATGCGGCCGTGGGCGTCTCCACGCTGTGCAACTGCGGATGGCTGGTGGAAAGATCCTTTCCGGGGAACCGGTTGGTCAGCACCTCCAGGCCAAAGGCGGCCATCTCCAGGGGGGGATACGACGGGTGCGGCGTGGCCATCATGGCCACCCCCACATGGGCGCCGGCCAGGAACGCGGCGTAGGCTTCCAGGGAGAGCCGGCCCAGGCTGCGCAGCACGGCCCCTGGCGCCAGCAGGAGATCCTCGTGGGGCCTGCCCAGACTGGCCAGCACCAGCCCTTCCCGCGCGGCCGGGTCCAGGCCGTCCACGTAGCGGCGAAGCCCTTCCACTATGGCTGCAAAGCAATTGCGGGGCTGTTCCGGCCGGCCGTATATGCATAGCACCAAAGGCGATGCGGCCTTGCGCACCGTCCACTGCATGCCGTCCAGCCTTGCCCGCAATACCGGATTGAGGGATGGTTGCAGCACCACACTGCGCCGGAATCCCAGGCCCTGGCCCTGGAAATACCGCGCCAGTTCCCTGGAATTGAACAGGGCGCAACAGTGCTCCCCATGCCGATAACTGGCCAGGCAGGCCATGTAATTGCTGCCGAACTGATAGAATCCCGGCTCGAAATCCTGAATGCAGTAATAGAACGGCGAGGCGGGCAGCCCCTGTGCCGTCATGGCCTCGGCGTAGGCCTCCCACAGCAATGTGGTGGTCCACCAGGTGCAGCAAAAGATTTCCCGCTGATGGCAGGCCAGGGGCCCTTCGGCCAGGCTGTGCCGCGAGGCGGAGCCTCGGGCGTCGCCCAGGCACCAGTCCTGCGGAGAAAAGGTCGGTTCCCCCGGGATGAAGGCATGCTCGAAAACGAGGCGGAAGGCAGGATAGCGTCGGGACAACTCCCGGCCGATCGCCAGGGCGGAAAGCACCCCGCCGAAGGCATGGTTGGAAAACCCGTGGGGCAGAACGAGATTGAGCCGCGGGGCGGGATCCGCTTCCTGCTGCACCCGCACGCCGTGGGCCGGCGGCAGGGTGGCGGCATAGGCGCTGCCTTGGAATGGAAGTGCGCCGCGGGGCTCGGCCATTGCCGGCTCACTGCACGGCGGCGAACTGCGCCGCCAGCCGCGCAATCCGGCGACGGTTGGCCCCAAAATCCCAGTACCCCACCCGGGACGCGCTGTAGCAGTGGATCACCCCCTCAGCGGCCCCTGGCTGTCCATGGCGAGGCGCGGGTTCGGCCTTGAAGTACAGGTCATCAATAAACCCGAACACCCGACTGCGCAACCTGGCCTGGATGGAGCTGGGCCCCGCGGCCACAATCACCATGCCCGGCATGCTGCTCAGGAGGGCCTCCAGGGTGCGCAGGGCCTCGGGCGCGCCGCCGTGAAAGGGGATGGGATCGATGTAAAATCGAGGCGCCGCGGTGGCCGGACTCTTGCTGGAGACGCAGTTGGGCGTCACCCCGCACACGGGCACGTTTTCCCACAAGGGCGGAGGCAGGCCAGTGCTCAGGTGCGCCAGCCAGGACAACCCGCCCACCACCAGGGCTGTGAGGGACACGCCCCAGCACAGGGCAATGCGCACATGCGCCAGGGTCATGGAGTCAGACTCCCGCCACGCGAATGGTCGGCATGCGACGCAGGGCTACCTGCTGGTAGCGTTCATCGGGCCATCCCAGGGCGATGACGGAGTAAATACACTCCTCGGCCGGCACGCCCAGCCGGCGCTGGATGGAAGGATCCCGTCGCATGGCGGCCACGGCGTAGCCGATGAGGCAGGTGCCCAGCCCCATGGCGTGGGCGCCCAGCAGCATGTTTTGGGTGGCCAGCAAGGCATCCTCGGCCGGGCAGCTTGCCCCCGGGGCGCTCCCCACCAGGATGGCGGCCGGCGCGCCGTGGAACAGCCGGTCGAGGCCATGTTCCGTCCAATCCCGAAGCGCCCGGGCCACGCCGCGGTAATAAGACTGATAGTAGCGTTCCAAGTCCGGCTTGCCCAGCAGGCGCATGCCCAGGCGCAGCCAGCGACTTTCCGCCTGCCTGTTCAAGGCCTGAAAATACTGCGCCACGGCCTCCACATGCTGCACCACCACCTCACGGCTGGGCAGCAGGGTGAAGGTCCAGCGCTGCGAGTTGGTGCCGGATGGTGCGGTAATGCCCAGTTTGACCAGGTCATCCAGCATATCCTGCGAGACCGGCGTGTCTTTGAAATTGCGGCAAGACCGACGCGATGCCATAAGTCGGGCCAGGCCGGCGGGGTCATCCTTGCCGAAGCCGGACCATTCCGACGACGCTGAAAACGTGGCAAAGGTGTAGGTGCGCGGGTCCAGGCTGGTCACCTGCACTGCCCCCGTGGGGCATACGGCCTGGCAATGCCCACATTGGATGGACGTGCGGCCCACGGGCTTGGCCTTGCCGTCCACCATGCGCAGGGTCCGCGACGGGCACACCTGCACGCACAGGCCGCAGCCGATGCAGCGTTCCTGGTCCACCACCGTGCGGACTTCCTGGAAAAGGCTGGACATATCCTTGGCGTCTTCCCAATGAAAAACGTGAAAAAAAGAGGCGGCTATACTTCCGCGGGCTGGGCATCCACCACCTTGACGGCGAATTCCACCACCCCTTCCGGCGGATTGAAAAACACCACCATGAACGGCACGGAGTTGCCGGGAGCCACGTTGCGATTGGTGGTCAGGATGCCCGCCTCGTCGTTGAGCAGGGCTTCGATGTCCGCCTCCAGGAACGTCTCCAGTTGCGAAACAGCCACGGTCACGCCGGCCATGGCTCGCTTGACCGTGAGCACCTGCCCCCCCGCGCCGAAGAGTCTGGCTTCCACTTCCACCAGATCCACCGGCTCCCTGCCGGCATTCACCGCCCGTCCTTCCACCACCAGCATGGAGCCCAGGCGTTCGTTCTTGACGTAATACTGGCGCACGCCCTGCAGCTTGAAGCGCTTGTCCAGATCCGGCAGGCCGGTGACGGCGGCCCCCTGCGTGTAGGAGGCGGCCGCGCTGGCAGCCGGGACGGCGCTATGTTGGTCCACCGGTTGCCTGGAGGCATCCCCGGCATTGGCGCTGGTTCCAAAACAACCGGGCAGCATGGCCAGCGCCATGAGCATGGCCAGGACCAGCATGCGACGCACGCCGGCCCAGGACGCCTCCGCGACAAGGGGTGCCGTTGTCTGCATGGTGTTCATCCTGTGCCGCATGCCTCAAGTTGCCCATCCTTGGCAAGTGGGATTCTGTCTTCCGGAAAAGTCTATACTATATTGTATATATTAAATCAATTAAGTGATGCGCCGCGTGCTTGTTTCCCGGTGTATCGTTGACCAGCCGGAACCCGGTTCTCCTGAAGCGCGCAAAAGCCTGGGGAGCTAAGCTGGACGAGCCTTTGCGGGCAGTCGGCCCTCCGCAGAGCCGCAATGTCCACTTGACAGCCTTGTTACTTCTATCACATTAGGTTGCGGTGACTGAAGGACGGCGGCGCATCCTGCGTTTCATTACAGCATCTGGCAACACCATGCCCGCCCTGGCGAGCATGTTTTCGAAAGTGGCGGTAGGATTGGGAAGACGGCCCTGCGGCCTCAGCCGACAAGGACCGACACGGGAGCCGGCATGGGGGTCGGCGCCTGACAGTGACCTTATTGGAGGAGAATTTTCATGACCAAGAAGCCCCTCGTCATCGGCCTGGCCTGCTGTTTCATGTTGTGCGGCATCATGCTGCCCTCCTTGCAGGCCCTGGATGTGCCCTGCAAGGTCGTGATTACGGCGCCCGAAGGAGAAGAGCCGCATCCCCGCTTTGGCAAGGTGGAAATGAGCCACGCCAAGCACCGCAACGTTTCCTGCGTCTCCTGCCATCACATGTTCGATGGCTGCGGCGACTTCCAGAAGTGCGCCGACTGCCACATTGACCGCGATGACCGCACCTACGAACGCGGCTTCTACAAGGCCTGGCACAGCGAGAGCGAAATCAGCTGCCGCGGCTGCCACAAGGCCATGAAGGCCAAGAACGAGAAGACCGGCCCCATCGGCTGTCTGCAGGGCTGCCACGAAGCCTCCAAGAAGTAGCACACAGCTTCATACGGTGCATCCGTACGCCGGGACAGGCATGCCTGTCCCGGCGTTTTGTTGTCTTGTGTTGTCTGCAGATCGCGGGCAACAGGGTGTGATGGAAGGTGGCCCGATACGGCCCATCACCCCAGATAGCGCACCAACAAAAAGGCCAAGGCGCCGGTATGCAGGGCATGCGCCGCCACACAGGTCACAATGGCGGGCCAGGATGGCGCCGGATCGGCCGCCGGCTCCCACTGCACCGCCCGCAGCTGCGCCGCCAGCCACACAAGCCCCAGGCCGCCGAGCAGCACGAAAAATCCGAACGGGTACCGCACAAACACCCGCGGCAACCCGAATCCCAGTTCCGCATAGCACGCCCCCAGGCCCAGCAGCACGCCGCCGGCCAGCAGGTTGCCCAGGGAGAGTTGGCACTCGGCCCCGCGCAGCCACCACCACCCCAGCAACGGAAAGCCCGCTGCCATGGTCAGGTGCAGGCCGTCCAGGGGCAGCCAATTGAACACCTGGGGCAGGCTGAACCGCATGAGTCCAAGCACCAATACCAGACCGGCGCCGGTCAGCAGCCAGCCTTCCAGCAGCCGGCGGCCAGGGCCGGCAGCCGGCGCCACGGCCCGGAGCACACGCCCCGCGCCCATGGTCAGGGACCAGCCGGCAAAGGTGCCGGCCAGCAGCACGCAATAGCCGGCGAGCAGGTATCGTCCATGGACATTGGGCAGGGCCCGCTCATGCCCTGCCGCCGCCGCGGCCAGGCCTGTGGCCACGATGAGCCCCCAGCTGCCGGCAAGCCAGCAGCACACCCGCCAGCCCAGGGTGCCACCGCGATCCCGGGCCGCCTTCCACCCCAGCAACACCAGGCCCAGGCCCGCCGCTCCGGCTAACGCCTGGACCAGACGTACGGGCAACAGGGCATCATGCCAGCCGAACCCACCCCAGAACGTCCGCGAAAGCAGGGTATCCGGTTCCCGGAAAGACAACAACGTAGGAAGATTATTCAGGATATCTGCCCAGAAGCCGGGATGCTCGCCAGGAGGCGGCATGCAGGGATGCATCCTGAATTGATGGAATCCTGAATACAGACAAGCAATTGCCCCTGATATGGCCACTCCGGCCGCACCCAGGCGTCCAAGCCGGGCCAGACGGGCCAGCCAGCTTGGGGCGGAGTCGCCAGCCACTCGCCGGGCCAGGAGCTCCAGTCCACAACACGCCGCACAGCCAAGCCATGCCAGCAGCACGGGCGTCCACCAAGGAGCCGGGCCGTCCAGGCCGGCCAACCGTCCGCCCACCCGGAGCATCTGGGCCATTTGTTCGGACCTGACTCCAGCTAGCAGCCCTGCTCCCCCCAGGGCCAGGCCGGCCCAGAACCGTCGGGGGCCGTCGGGAGTGCTCCAGCGCACGGGCAATCCCGCCAGTGCCATGGCCAGCACAAAGACTGCCGCCGCCACCCCGGTGCTGGCGCTCAGCACGAGCACGGCCGCAGCGGCCCCGAGCCAGCCGCCCAGCAAAAACCATCCCCCCTGCTCTTCCCGAAACAACACGGCCAACCCAGCGCAGGCCAGCACCACGCTTGCCGCAGTGAACTGCGCATAGTTGGAAATGTGCATGGCAAAGAACGGCAGTGTCGGCACTAAAAACAGGAACCACGGCCACACGCGCCGCCCCGTCAGGCGAAACAGCAGCGCCGCCCCGCCCCAGGCCGCCAGCCCGAAGCACAGGGCATTGGCCAAACGGATCCCCAGCACGGCCCGGGCTGCAGACTCCTGGGCGATGACCGGGCGCAGGACGGACCAGAACGCCAAAGTGAGGGCGGATCGGGTCTCCATCATGGAATCCCCCACCAGCTCAATGCCGTCTTCATCCTCCACTTCCCAGGGCACCGGGTTCGGCGCGCCGATGTGCCAGGGGCCGAACGTCTCGAAGGGATTGTGTTTCAGACGTTCGAAATGCCCCACCCGCGCCAGGCGTTCGGCATCCGCCTCCAGGGCAGGGTTACCCGCCAGACGGGTCCAGCTCAAAAAATGATCCGGTTCATCGGGGGCCTGAAAGGGCGGCGACACCACGGCATAGGCCATCCCTAGGGCCAGGGCGCACAGGCCGCATGTCACGGCGGGGCGGCTGGTCCGCAGGTGCAGGCCCAGGCTGGCCAACAGGGTTGCGGCCCCCAGCAGGCCCACAATCCACCCGCCATGGTGCGAATCCCACATGGCGGCCAGCAGGCGCAGGCGCGTGGTCGGAGCGGCAGCCGGCTGCCAGCGCCACAGGCCCAGGGCCGCATGTCCCTGCCCCACCTGCAAGTGCCCGCCCCCATGGGGATCCACCGTAACCACGAGGGAGGCCGAGCCGTGATCCAGCAGCGTCATCCGCAATTCGCCGGCCAGGGGGACGCCGCTGGCCGTGGCATTGCCAAACAAGGCGGCGCAGGAAGTCTGCGCCGGAACAAATTGCAGGCCGCCCTTGTCCCACAGCATCTGGGGAGGCGCTTCCAACAAACAGGCTGAATCATTGAAAAACATGGTGGCATTGGCCACGCGCAGGGCATAGCGGCTGGTGGTGAAGCGAAGCTCCAGACTCTCCAGCCGTCCCTGCGTCTGTGGTGGCATCAGGCGAAAGGGGAGGCGCAACTGGCCCGGTCCCGTGATGTCCATGGCCTTTGGCATGGGAAGCCGCAGGCCGGGCGTGAGTTCCTCGGATACCAGAAACGTCCGCGGCACGCAGAGCATCACTGCCAGCACCGCCAGGCACAGGCACGGCAAGACGCCGCTGCGGAGAAATGAAGGGACGCGATGGACCATGAAATGGCTCTCTACCTGCTTCCTGAACCGGCAGCAATGCTCTTCATGACTTGATGTGCCCGAAAAGGCCGTGTATGGAGCGGACCATTCAGCCCTCCAGCCTGTTCCGATACGGTACGGACGTCATCACGTGGCAGCCATCCCCGACATCCCCAAGCTCCCCGACCGCCCCGTCGTTCTCGTCAACGCCATTCCCCTGGTGCAGGTGGCCACCGGCATTTGCCGGTACGTGCGCCAGGTATATGCCGCACTGGAACGCCGGCATGGCCATGACGCGCGCTTTTTGTACTTTGACGGTCGCACCGCCGCGCCCGTCATGCCTGCGCCTGCGGCCTGGAGCAGCCGGGTCGAACTGGTGCGACGGCTGCCCACCCCCCTGGCCCTGGCGGCCCGGCTGGCCCTGCACGCCCGCCGGGAGCTGGCCTTTGCCAGGGTGTTGCGCCGGCATCATGTGGATGTGTATCACGAAACCGCCTTTTTTCCGTTCCGCGTTCCCCGGGGGCTGCCCACGGTTTTCACCGTGCATGATCTTTCCTTGCAGCGCCACCCGCAGTGGCACCCCCAGGAGCGGGTCCTCTACGGGCGAATGTTCTTCCGCCGCCGGCTCCCAAGCGTCACCCGCTTTCTGAGCGTCTCCGAATTCACGGCCCGGGAGCTCACGGCCTGGGCCGGCGTTGCGCCAGAGCGCATCACCGTCACGCCCCTGGCCCATGATCCCGTCTTGTTCCACGTGCCGGATGCGGCCAGGGTGGCGGCCGTACGGGCGCAATATCGCCTGCCCGAGCGGTTCTTCCTGTTCCTGGGCAGCGGGGATCCGCGCAAGAATGTCGCCATCATCCCCCGGGCCATGGCCCACGCCGGGCTGGAGACGCCCGTGGTGGCCGTGGGCTGGCGCGGCTGGGACGATCCCGCCAGCCATGGCCGCGTGCGCAGCCTGGGATTTGTTCCGGATGCGGACCTGGCAGCCCTCTACGCCGCGGCCCTGGCCCTGGTCTACCCCAGCCGGTACGAGGGCTTTGGCCTGCCCGTGCTGGAAGCCATGGCCTGCGGCTGCCCGGTGGTGACCACCCGCACCGCCAGCCTGCCCGAGGCCGGCGGCGACGCCGCCTTGTACCTGGACTCCCCCGACGACGCCACCAGCCTGGGCAGCCTGTTGCGTCGCCTGGCCGGGGACGACGCCCTGCGCGCCCGGTGCCGGACCAAAGGCCTGGCCCAGGCTGCCCGCTTTTCCTGGGACCGCACCGCCGACGCCACCTGGGAGGCGCTGGCCGAAGCGGTATCCCCCTCACCCGTCTGATGCATCGGGGCCAGCTCCAGGCTGCCCCTCAAGGAACCGCATGGCCGACACCCCCCTTCGCGTGCTGCACGTTTACAAGGTCTACTACCCGGACTCCCATGGCGGCATCGAGCAAGTCATCTGCCAGCTGGCCGGCGCCGCCCGGTGCATGGGGGTGGAAAGCCGGGTGCTGTGCCTGTCGCGCACACCACGGTCCCAG
>JAIWOE010000034.1 GCA_020217165.1 Desulfovibrio sp.
CCCATCCAGCGTCCCGAATGCGTGGTGCATCAAACCAAGACCTTGCTGGACAAAGCCTCCACGCCCCTGGGGCTCGAAATCTTCCGCACGTTCCCCGGCCTGGCCCGCCAGGCAGACATCCTGCATTACCATTTCCCGTATCCCGTACAGGACCTGCTGCATGTGCTGCACGGGACGCGGCTGCCTTCGGTGGTCACCTACCATTCGGACATCATCCGCCAGCAGCGCATGAAAAAGCTGTACGAGCCGATGCTGATGCATCGTTTCCTGGGCAAGGTGTCCTCCATCGTGGCCACTTCGCCCAACTATTTCCGCACCTCGGACATCCTGCAACGGTACAAGGACAAGGTGACGGTGATCCCCATTGGCGTGGACCCCAGCGCCTATCCCGCCCCCGGCCCGGAACGACTGGCCCACTGGCGGGCGCGCCTGCCGGAGCCCTTTTTCCTGTTCGTGGGCGTACTCCGCTATTACAAGGGGTTGGATATCCTGCTGGACGCCGCGGCCGGCACGCCGCATCGGGTGGTCATCGCCGGCGCCGGTCCGTATGCCGAGACCCTGCAACGCAAGGCAGGGGCCATGGGCCTGGATCGCGTGCAATTCCTTGGCTATATTGACGAAGTGGACAAGATGGCCCTCCTGCAGCTGTGCCGGGGCGTGGTGTTTCCCTCGCATTTGCGGTCCGAGGCCTTCGGGGTGACGCTGCTGGAAGGCGCCATGTGCGGCAAGCCATTGATTTCCACGGAAATCGGCACGGGAACCAGCTATGTGAACGAGCACAACGTCACCGGCCTCACCGTGGCGCCCTCCGATCCCGAGGCCCTGCGCGCCGCCATGAACACCCTGGCCACCGACGATGCCCTGGTCGCCCGGTTCGGACAGGCGGCGCGGGACCGCTTTGAGACACACTTCACGGCCCAGGAAATGGCCCGTCAATACGTGGCCTTATACCGCACGCTGCGACACCGCGCCGGGGGATGATCGCAGGAGCAACCGTGTAACTATTTGCGCAACCGTGTAACGAAACGTGCAACCTTGTTGCCATGGTTGCACCTTCCTGTGACAATGGCTATCAGCACGCCATGATGTACTCATTTCTTCTCGACCTGTGCCTGGAGACCTGGAACATGGTGGCCCTGGCCGGCCCCTGGATGCTCCTGGGGCTGGGCATGGCCGGACTGGCCAAGGGCTTGCTGCCCGACCAGTTCGTGGCCCGGCACCTGGGCGGCACAGGGTTGCGGCCCATCTTCCTGGCGGCGATCATCGGCGCGCCGTTGCCGGTGTGCAGCTGCGGAGTACTGCCTTTGGCGGCGGGCCTCAAGGGTCAGGGCGCGCGGCGCGGGCCCCTGGCCTCCTTTCTGGTGGCCACGCCGGAAACCGGGGTGGACTCCGTGGCCGTCACCTATGCCCTCATGGACCTGCCCATGACCATCCTGCGTCCCTTGGCCGCCATGGTGACGGCGGTGTGCACGGGGGTGGCCGTCTCCCGCACGCCCGTCTCCAAGGTCCTGACGCCCCTGGCTCCCATGGCCAGGGACAACGCCTGCACCCAGGGCGCCTGCGGTTGCGGCCAGCCTCCCTCAGCACCCTCAGCACCCGATGCGCCGCGGCGGGGCCTGACGACGCGGCTCCGCACGGCCGGCGCGCACATCTTCCAGGAAATCCTGCCCTCCATCGGGCCGTGGTTCCTGGTGGGCTCCCTGCTGGCGGGCTTCGTCTCCGCCATCCTGCCCGACGACTTCCTCTCCCGCCAGCTTGGCCAGGGCCTGCCCACCATGCTGGTGATGCTGGCCGTGTCCATCCCGCTGTATCTGTGTGCCTCGGCCTCCACGCCCCTGGCGGCGGCGTTGGTGCTCAAGGGGCTTTCCCCCGGGGGAGCGCTGGTGCTGCTGCTGGCTGGTCCGGCCACGAACCTTGCCTCCCTGGCAGTGGTGACGCAGCTCCTGGGCCGCTGGGGAATGGTGGCCTACCTTGCAGGCATCGCCCTGTGCGCCCTGGGTTTGGGCCTGGTCACGGACATGGCCTATGGCGCCATGGGCTGGAGCGCCCGGACCTGGCTGCACGGCGAAGGGGAAGGCGGCCCCGGTGTTGTGGACATGGTGTGCGGCATGCTGCTGGCCCTGGGCACCCTGGCTGCCATGGCGCATGCCCGGCGGCATGGCCGGCGGGGCTGCTGCTGACCATCCCGCCTGTCTGTTGGCGCTGGCACGTTGAAGGGCGGCCCGACACAGCACATGCTGGTCGGGCCGCCCTTGCAGTGCGCAGCAAGCTCTCGCAGTTCGGGCGTCCCGCGCCCTGCCGCCTTTTCCCCGGGGCCCCGCAAGGGGGTGATCACCGGGGGCAGGCTTGGCTAGGCAAAGCCTGGCCAAGCTTGGCCGGAGCAGGGGGGACCGTCGGCGAGCGGCTTCCCGTGCGCGTCGGGAACGACAAAAACGAAAGGCCATGGTTTGGGTACCAAAAACCTTACCATTCGTCCATGGGCAGATGGCAACCGAATGCCTCCGAAGCGTGCGGACAAGAAAAAATCATGCGCAAGTAACCTGTTCGTCACACATGCCAGGGGTCGGAAAGGCGTTTTTCCCCTGCCTCGCCCTTGTCCCTGATTTCACAATCTGCGATTTTTCTTGCCAAACGAGACGTTTTCTCCCATGTTGAGCTGTCGCTCACTGACGAATCCGTACCCGTCTCGGCGATATCCGAATTATTATGACGCCTTCATTCCCGGGCATGGTGTCCGGGTACTGTCGCCGGGCATGGTGCCCGGGCGACGCATTGCAGTATTGCGCAACCCAAGGAGACTCTATGAAACGGTTGTTGTTCGTGCTGGTCTTCTGCCTCATGCTCCCGACCATGGCCCACGCCAAAACCCTCAAGCTGGCCATGGACGCGGACCCTGAATCCCTTGACCCGCATGTGCAGCTTTCCGGCGGGATGCTCCAGTACAGCCACATGGTCTTTGACCCCCTGGTGCGCTTCACCAAGGAAGGCGGCTTTGAGCCCCGGCTGGCGGAAAAGTGGGAGATCATCGACCCCCTGACCACCCGCTTCTACCTGCGCAAGGGCGTGAAGTTCCATACCGGCAATGACTTCACCGCCAAGGACGTGGCCTGGACCCTGGACCGTCTGAAGAAAAGCGATGACTTCAAGGGCCTCTTCGAGCCCTTCACCGTGGCCGAAGCGGTGGACGACCACACCGTGGATCTGAAGACCTCCAAGCCCTACGCCCTGGTGCTGGCCATGGCCACCTATCTGTTCCCCATGGACAGCGCCTTCTACACCGGCACTGACGACCAGGGCAAACCCAAGGATGCCATCGTCAAGACCGATCACTCCTTTGCCAACAAGAACGCCTCGGGCACCGGCCCCTTCAAACTCGTCAAGCGCGAACACGGTGTGGTGCTGGAACTGGACCGCTTTGCCGACTACTGGGACAAGACCTCCCCGGGCAACGTGAGCAAGATCGTCTTTACGCCCATTCCTGAAAACGCCGCCCGCGTGGCCGCCCTGCTCTCCGGCGGCGTGGACTGGATTCAGCCCGTGCCCCCCCAGGACTACCCCCGCCTGGAGAAGGAAAAGAATATCCAGCTGGTGACCATGCCCGGCACCCGCATCATCACCTTCCAGCTGAACCAGAAGCGCAAGCCTGAGTTCGCCGATCCCAAGGTGCGTCTGGCCATCGATTACGCCATCGATTCCGTGACCATGGTGGAAAAGCTCCTCAAGGGCGCCGCCACCCCCGCCGGCCAGCAGGGCCCCGAGGGCATGGCCGGCTTTGATCCTGCCCTCACCCCCCGCCAGGATCTGGAAAAGGCCAAGGCCCTGATGAAGGAAGCCGGGCACGAGAAGGGCTTCGAAACCACCATGATCTGCACCAACAACCGCTACGTGAACGACGAAAAAATCTGCGAAGCCACCGTGGGCATGCTGGCCAAGATCGGCATCAAGGTGGCCCTGACCACCTACCCCAAGGCCCAGTACTGGGACCACTTTGACGCCCAGATTGCCGACATCCAGCTCATCGGCTGGCATCCGGACACCGAAGATTCCGCCAACTACAGCGAATACCTGCTCATGTGCCCCAACAAGGACACCGGGTTCGGCCAGTACAACTCCGGCAACTACTGCAACAAGGAGCTGGACGACCTGCTGATGCAGGCGGCCGTGGAAACCGACCAGGCCAAACGCAGCGAAATGCTGCGCAAGGTGGAGCGCATCGCCTACGAAGATGGCGCCTACGTGCCCCTGCACTGGCAGAACCTCTCCTGGGCTGCCAGAAAGGGCGTGCACCTGGAGCCCATCGTCAATATCATGGACTTCCCTTATTTCGGTGACCTGGTCATCGACTAAGGTGAGGCGTCAATCCAACTAACCACGGCGCCGGGGCTCGCATGAACCCCGGCGCCGTCTTCATGCCGGGCGTGCCATGATTGCATTTCTCATCCGTCGATTGCTGCAAGCCTGCATCGTGATGGGCGTCATCAGCCTCATCGGCTTTTCCCTGCGCCACACCGTGGGCGACCCCGTGCGCGAGATGTACGGCATGTCCGTCTCCGCCGAAGTTCGGGCCGAAGCCCGCGAGCGCCTGGGGCTCAACGATCCCATCATCGTCCAATATTTCCGGTTCCTGAAGAACGCCGTGCAGGGGGATCTGGGCAATTCCCTGTTCTACCAGAAGCCCGCCCTGGAGGTGATCCTCTCCAAGGCCCCGGCCACCCTGGAGCTGGTGTTCACCTCCGCCCTGCTCATTACCCTGCTGTCCGTGCCGTGCGGGATTTACTCTGCGATACATCCGCGGCGCCTGCTCTCGCGCATAATTCTGGGCGTGTCCACGGTGGGGGTGTCAGTGCCGGTGTTTTTCACGGCACTCATGTGTATTTCCCTGTTTTCCATCACCCTGGGCTGGCTGCCCAGCTTTGGCCGCGGGGAGCTCACGCCCCTGTTCGGCGGCGCCTGGGAGACGGGCTTTTTGACCTGGAGCGGCATCAAGCACCTCATCATGCCATCTTTTGCCCTCACGTCCATCATGCTGCCCCTGTTCATCCGCCTGGTGCGGGCGGAAATGATGGAGGTGCTGCAGATGGATTACGTCAAATACGCCCGGGCCAAAGGCCTTTCGGAACGGCGCATCTATTGGGTGCATGCCTTCCGCAACACGCTGTTGCCGGTCATCACCGTGGGCGGGGTGCAGCTGGGCATTCTCATCGCCTTTACCATTCTCACCGAGACGGTGTTCAACTGGAAAGGACTTGGGGGCATGTTCAAGGAGGCCGTGGACCGCGGGGATACCTCCCTGCTGGTGGCGTACATGGTGGTGGTGGGCGCGTTGTTCGTGGTGGTAAACACCGTGGTGGATGTGATTTACGGCATGGTGAACCCCATGGTTCGCGTGGTGGGCAGGAAATAGGAGCGCAACCGTGGAGACCTTGTTTTTCATCCTGTCCTGGACCCAACCCACCATCAATGCCCTGGCCATCGCCGCGTTGAGCCTGTTTTTTCTGTGGATGCTCGGTGGCCGGTTCCTGATGCCAGCAGCCTGGGGGCGCTTTGCCGATTCCCATCTGGTGTATAGCTTCCGACGCGATGCCGTGGCCAAGGGCAGCCTGGGGATTCTCCTGGTGTTGTTGGTCGCCAGCTTTGCCTGTCCGTGGATCGCACCCACCAATCCCTATGATCCCGCGTCCCTGGATCTCATGATGGCCCAGACGCCCCCGGCCTGGATGGAGGGCGGCGAGCCGGACCAGCTGCCCGCCTTTGTCCTGGGTGCTGACGATCAAGGCCGCGACCTCCTGTCCACCATGCTCTACGGCATGCGGGTGTCCCTGGTCATTGGCATTGGGGCAGTCTTGCTGCAGGCCGTGCTGGGCATCGCCATCGGGCTCACGGCCGGCTACCTGGGCAAGCGGGTGGAAATGCTGCTCATGCGCCTGGCCGACGTGCAGCTATCCTTCTCCACCCTGCTGGTGGCCATCTTCATCGGGGCCATGTTCCGCACGGCCTTTGGGGTGGCCAGCTACGAACGGCTGGCCGTGCCCATCCTCATTTGCATCATCGGCCTGGCCGAATGGCCGCAATACGCGCGCACCGTACGCGCCAGCGTGCTGGCGGAAAAGAAGAAGGAATACGTGGAGGCCGCCCGCGTGGTGGGCCTGCCCGCCTGGCGCATCATGCTGCGCCACATCCTGCCCAACACCCTTTCGCCGGTGCTGGTCATCAGCACCGTGCAGGTGGCCAACGCCATGATGACCGAGGCCGGCCTCTCCTTCCTGGGCTTCGGCATGCCGGTGACACAGCCCTCCCTGGGCTCCCTCATCAACACCGGGTTCGAGTACCTGCTGTCCGGCTCATGGTGGATCACCATCTTCCCCGGGGCCTTGCTGGTGGTGCTCATCCTGTCCATCAACCTGCTGGGGGACTTCTGCCGCGACGTCATGAACCCCAGGCTGTACAAGGGGATGTAACCATGACCAGCATGACACCCCCCTCCGCGGCAGCACCCCTGCTGGAAGTGCAGCACCTGGAAGTGAGTTTTCCTACCAAAACCAAAACCCTGGTGGCCGTGCGGGATGTCTCCTTCACCCTGCATCGCGGGGAACGTCTGGGCCTGGTGGGGGAAAGCGGCGCCGGCAAATCCATCACCGGGTTTTCCATCTTGAAGCTCATCAGCCGCCCCGGGCGCATCAGCAACGGCTCTATTCTGTTTGAAGGGCGGGATCTGGTCCCGCTTTCGGAACAGGAGATGCGCCCCCTGCGCGGCGACCGGATCTCCATGATCTTTCAGGACCCCATGATGACCCTCAACCCCGTGCTGACCATCGGCACGCAAATGATCGAAACCCTGCTGGCCCATCGCCGCCTGAGCCGGCGGGAAGCACGGGACCAGGCCATCGAAACCCTGCGCGCCGTGCACATCCCCTCCCCGGAAAAGCGG
This sequence comes from Desulfovibrio sp., assembly GCA_020217165.1. GTDB lineage: Bacteria > Desulfobacterota > Desulfovibrionia > Desulfovibrionales > Desulfovibrionaceae > Megalodesulfovibrio. Next base: position 6,929 of record JAIWOE010000034.1, read on the forward strand.
ATGGATCAGTACCCGCACCAGTTTTCCGGCGGCATGCGCCAGCGCATCGTCATCGCCATCGCCCTGCTCACGCGGCCGTCCCTCATCATCGCCGACGAGCCGACCACGGCCCTGGACGTGACGATCCAGGCCGAAATCCTGGACCTGCTGCTGGAACTGGCCGAACACGAGGGCATGGGGCTCCTCCTCATCACCCACGACCTGGCCGTGGTCTCCCAGGTCACGGACCGCGTGGCTGTGATGTATGCGGGCAGGATTGTGGAAATCGGTCCCACGGAGCAGGTGGTGCATGCGCCGCAACACCCCTACACCCAGGGACTCCTGGCCGCCCTGCCCCAGACCCACGCCGGCGAACCCGGCACGGGCCGGCTGGCGCAAATCCACGGCATCATGCCCAGTTTGTACAACACGCCCCCAGGCTGCGCCTTTCATCCCCGCTGCCCGGTGCGTATCCATGCCTGCAGCGAAACCGTGCCGGCCCTGCGGCCCTGCAGCCAAACCGGCACCCTGGCCGCCTGCCATCTGGTGGAATGATCATGAGCACGGCACTTGTTTCCATTCGCAACGTCGTCAAGCACTTTGACATCAGCGGCGGGCTGCTGGAGCAGCTGCGTTTTTCCGGCGGGCGCCCCACCCTCAAACGCACCGTGGTCCATGCCCTGAACGATGTAAGCCTGGACGTGCAGCAGGGCGAAACCCTGGCCGTGGTGGGGGAGAGCGGCTGCGGGAAGTCCACCCTGGCCCGGGCCGTGGTCTGCCTGCACCAGCTCAGCAGCGGGGAGATCCACTACCGCGACCAGCGCATCGACCACCTGCCCCCGGCCAGGCTACTGCCCTTCCGCACCAAGCTGCAGATGATTTTTCAGGACCCGTACGCCTCCCTCAACCCGCGCATGACCGTGCAGCGCATCCTGGAGGAACCCCTGCGCCTCCACCATCGCGCCATGACCCCCGCGCAAATCGCCGAGCGCGTGGCGGCGGTGATGGAGCAGGTGGGCGTGCGCGCCAGTTGGGCTAGGCAGTACCCGCACGAATTCTCCGGCGGCCAGCGCCAGCGCATCTCCATTGCCCGGGCCCTCATCGTGGACCCGGAATGCATTGTGGCCGATGAGCCCATCAGCGCCCTGGACGTCTCCATCCAGGCGCAGATTCTCAATTTGATGATGGACTTGCAGGAAAGCCGCGCCCTGACCTATCTCTTCATCAGCCACGATTTGAACGTGGTGCGGCGCATCGCCACCCGGGTGGCCGTGATGTACCTGGGCTCCCTGTGCGAGCTGGCCACGGCGCGCCAGCTCTTTGAAAGCCCCCGGCATCCTTACACTCAGGCCCTGCTGTCGGCCATTCCCGCCCTGGGCCGTGGCCGGCGCGGACGCATCCGCCTGAGTGGCGAGCTTTCCACCCCCATCGACTTGCCCCGGGGCTGCGTCTTCCACCCTCGTTGTCCCCACGCCTACGAGCCATGCCGCGTGGACACCCCCGCCCCCCAGACACTGGACACGGGCACGGTGGTGGCCTGCCACGCCGTGCGCGACGGCAGGATCTAATGTTGCGCCTCCCAAATATGGACATATTTCGGGGACGTGACACTAAGGCAGCATACCTTCACGCGATCCAGCGGGGCCCCCCTGTTCTGCGGAAAAAAGTCCCCCGCCTCGTGTATCAGAGCGATTCTGTCTGATTTGACGCGGCCTTGCCATTCCTCCCCATCTTTCGTATCTCCCTCCTTGAAAAATCCGTTTCGCCTCGTCAAGGAGGAAGCATGTCCATCTCGCAACGTGTTCTCGTCATCGGCGGTGTAGCCCTGGGACCAAAGGCGGCCTGTCGGCTCAAGCGGCTCGATCCCCATGCCGAGGTCACCGTGCTGGAGGCCACCAGCCATTTCTCATACGGCGGCTGCGGCATTCCCTATTACGTGTCCGGTGATGTCAGCGACATCAAGGAACTGAGCACCACCTCCTTTCATGTGCTGCGGGACGCCCCGTTTTTCCGCGATGCCAAGGGCGTGACCATCCTGGCCAACACCCGGGCCCTGCGCATCAACCGGGACACCAAGACCGTCACCGTGCGGCATGAAGCCAGCGGCGCCACCGAAGACCTGCCCTACGACAAGCTCGTCATCGCCACGGGCGCCACCCCGCGCCGGCTCAACGCCCCGGGGGAGGACCTGCCCGGCATCAGCACCGTGGCCAACCTGGACCACGCCGCCTACATCAAGGATACCGTGGCCGCCGGCAAGGTGGGCAAGGCCGTGGTGGTGGGCGCTGGCTTCATCGGCCTGGAAATGGCCGAGGCCTTTGCGGACATGTGGGGCATTGAGACCACGGTGGTGGAATTCATGCCCCAGCTCATGCCCAACCTCGTCTCCCCGGGCCTGGCGGCCATGGCCGTGCAAAACCTGGAGAAGCACGGCGTGACCATGCACTTTGGTGAAAAAGTGGTGGCCTTTGAGGGGGATGGCAAGCTGGAACGCGTGGTGACGGACAAGCGCGTCATTGAGGCCGACCTGGCCATCGTGGCCGTGGGCGTAACCCCCAATTCCCAGCTGGCCAAGGATGCCGGGCTAGAGGTGGCTCCCAACGGCGGCATCGTGGTCAACGAATTTCTCCAGACCACGGACCCGGACATCTACGCCGGCGGCGACTGCATTGCCCTGCCCAACCTGCTCACCAACCAGCGCATGCACCTACCCATGGGCTCCATGGCCAACCGCCAGGGCCGCATCATCGGGGACAACCTGGCAGGCCTGCAGCGCACATTCCCCGGCGCCGTGGGCTCCTTCTGCGTCAAACTCTTCGACCATGTGCTCACCGGGACTGGGCTATGCCTGGCCGCTGCCACGCGCGCCGGGTACGATGCCGTGAACGTGCACCTGAGCCAGCTGGACCGCGCCCATTTTTACCCGTCCAAGGCCTTGATGTACCTTGACCTGGTAGTGGACAAGGCCAGCCGTCGCGTGCTGGGCATCCAGGGCTTCACCAGCCAGATGGATGCCATGGTGGGCCGCATCAACGTGGTGGCTGGCCTGTTGCCCCACGGCCTCACCGTGGACGAGCTTTCCAACGTGGAAATGGCCTATTCCCCACCCTTTGCCGCGGCCATGGACATCCTCAATGCCCTGGCCAACGCCGCAGACAACCTGCTGGCCGGGCGGCACCGGCCCATCTCCCCCGACGAATTCGAGGCCATATGGGCCGATGCGGCGCAGGACGGCCTGTGCTTCCTGGACGTGCGCGCCAACCCCGATGGCGTGCGTGCTGTGGAGCGGCTCAAGATGGACAACTACCTGGCCATTCCCCAGGATGAAATCCCCCGCCGCCTGGACGAACTGCCCGCGGACAAAAAACTGGTGCTCTTGTGCAACACCGGCACCCGGGCCTACGAGGCCCAGATCATGCTCGATCAGGTCGGCCGCGAATCCATTGCCGTGCAGGGTGGTCTGGCCAGTGTGGAGAAAATGGGCGTGGACGTTTAACCCTGCCCACACTGCATGCGCCTTCGCAGGGGGGTCCCGTCACCGGCGGGATTCCCCTGTTTCGTTTGCCCTGCCGTGCCTGCGGTGTGTTCCCGGGAGATGCCCGCAGCTTACGGGACCAAAAAGACTTCCCGGCACTGGGAGCGAACAGGCTTGTGGAAGGTGAAGGCCATGTTCGTTGCCATGGGGGCGTGGCAGTGGGCCGCGAGGCAGGCCAGGGGCGCATGTTCAAGGCGCCCGGGCTCCCGCACCTGGGGTCGGCAGAACAGTTCACCCCAGGAGGTGGCATAGAGCAGGGCCGCCTGGCGCAGGGCGCGTTCCTCCCGCGGAATGGTGAAATTGCCGATCACCATGCAGGCCGTCACCACCTCGGGGGCCAGTAGGTGCTCCATGGGCGGCGCAAAGGTGCCTTCCAGGGGAAAACACTGCCGCAGGGCGGCCAGCAGGGCCTGCAGGTCCGCCAGAGTCACGGGGGCCACCAAGGCCTGGGCGGCTATTTGCGTCTGGACGCCGCACAGGGCATTGGCATGCAGCCAGGCGCACAGGCGCTCGGGGGAATGCTCGCGGTTGAGCAATTGCCGTGCTCCGCGGGGGCTGCGTGTGCCGCCCGTCCCTGCGGTCCCTTCCGATGCGGCCGTCTCGCTGGGTTCACCAAACACGTCCCACACCAGCATCTGCCCTGGCTGGCCCCGGCTGAGGAACTCAAGGCTGCGGAAGGGCTCCTGCCCGCGATCCAGAAACGGAATCCGCAATATCTTCAGGGGCCTTGGCGTAAAAAACGCACTAATGCGCCGCTGCAACTTGCGCAGATCGTCCATGCTCACGTGGGCTTCCACCGCACCGGAATCCAGGGCTGCGTGAATGCGGGCGTAGGTGGAGAGCAGGAATTTCATGATCCGCTCTCCCAGCCTGAGACTTTCGCTGAAGGAATCTGCCGTTGGGGCCTCATCCCGGCGTCCCTCACCCCCCTCGCTCCTCCCGGCCATGACCGGGTGTGACTCCAGCTGGGCCGCCAATCCGGCCTCGCTGTGCGGAAAAAAGTAATCCACCGCAGGGCACCCGCGCCCCGCTCCCCTGGCCGCCTGCCGGCCTGTTTTGCGGAGAAAGGCCAGGCGCATGAGCCCCTGGGCCTCGGCATTGCCGCTGCGCTGGTAGTGCTCGTAGACCTCGCGGAACAGCACGGCGTAGGGGTCAATCTCCCACATGTCCCTGGCCCCGCGGTGGTTGCGGGCCTTGATGCCGTCGCACAGCAGAGGCGAGGTGGCGTTCTCCCGCACATACCGCTCCAGGAGGGCCACCTTGAGGACGGATTTGAACGGACTCTTGAGGGCCTTGACCATCTGCCACAGGGCCGCACCAAAGTATTCGTCCCGGGGGATGGCGGCCAGGCTGCCCATATCCATGACCGGGGGGACGGCGGCGGGGTCCAGGCGCCAACGGCGCGCCGCCTCGTACGCTGCCTCCGACAGCCCGGCCGGCATGCGCCACCACAGGGGCACCTTGCCTGCCAAGTGGATGCTAGTGCGGTAGAACTCCTCCTTGAGCAGCCGGGCCTGGGCCGTGCCGCTGCTCTCCGCACTGCTGAAGCCGAACCGGTTGCGGTGTACTGCTTCCATATCCATAAGGAAAAAATGGACTTCCACCCCAAGCAGTTCCCCGGCCCAGGTCTCGATGCGGGCACATTTGCGCTGCAGGGCCTTCAGTTGTGCCGGAGAGACGCTGGCCTTGTCATAACAGCACCACAGGTCCAGGTCCGAGGTCATGGTCTGGGCGATGCTCCCGGTGCTGCCGATGGTGTACAAGGCTTCCAGGGCAATGGCCGGCTGGGCGATGAGGTCCCCTGCGCCGTGCACGGCATGGTGCTCCAGTCCCCATTCATGCAGGAAGGCCAAGGCCTGGGGGCCGGGATGATAGCCGTGTATGCGGCAGGGGGCGTGTTGCTCGGGGGGTTCACCACCTCCCTGGGGCAGGGTGGCGGCCTCCAGCAAGGCCGGCAGGGCAATGAGCAGGGCTCCGGCCTTGGGCGGCAGCAGACAGGACGCCCACAACAGCCGGCGGCGGTTGTGGGCCAGCATGGCGGCTTCCCGCCTCGCGGCGTCCCGGGATTCCATCCAGGTTTCGATGCACGCGGCCAGCACGCGGCGGCCTTCCTCGGCCTGCAGGGCCGGCGGCGGTGTGGCATAGGCCGCCCCGGCGGCTGCGGCCTGGTCCAGCCGGGCATCCTCGGCCAGCCGGGCGCA
>JAIWOE010000306.1 GCA_020217165.1 Desulfovibrio sp.
GGGCGGCGGGGGCTTTGCGGGGGGCGTGGGGGGGGGGGGGGGGGGCGGGGCGGGCCGCCTGTTTGGGGGCAGGATCCGGCTTCACAAAGGCCTCGGGCACGGCCACGCTGGCAGGGACGTGCCGCGTGACATACAGGGCCGTATCCATGACATTGACGCGGGCCTGCAGTTTCAGTTTTTTGGAGAGGCTCGCGGCGGCCTTGGCGGCGGTGGCGTAGGAGTCGTATGTGCCGGCATGCACCAGAATGCGCGGGGGGGCGCCGGCTTCATGCAGGGGGATCATGCCGCCGGACTCCCGGCCACGGGCCACCAGGTCGGCCAGGGCCGTGCGGGCGTCGGCCTCGGCATCGAACTCCCCGGTCTGCACGAACAGGGTCATGGCCGCCAGGTTGACGGGTTCCGTGCTGCCGCCGGGGGTGATGGTCAGGGGCTGTTTGGCTTGCTGCGCCAGGGCGTCTCGGGCCTCCAGGGCCTGGAGCAAGGAATCGAAAATCTCCAGCCGTACGGCGAACACGCTGCTGCCGTTGTCGGCCAGGGTTTCGAACAGGTAGGGATTCATGCCACGCCGGCGCAGGGAATCCGCCAGCACCCGTGCTGGCTCCTCACGGTCAAAGCGTTCGGCCATAATGGCGAACTGTGTGGTCTTGGCAGCCGTGACGGCCGATGTCGCATTGGCGACGACTGCGGCGGATGGCAGCGTCCAGCCAAGGGCCAGTGACAGCATGAGCGCCGTGCCGCAGCATACCATTCTGAACATCCGAACACCCTGCGTGTGCATCAAGGCAACCCCCGGCATGTATGGCGATGTGGAACGCCTGGAAGCAGGAGCAACGAGACTGCCCAATAGTTAAATAACCCCTGGAAAAATGCAAGCAAATAGCGGGGCTCCGCAACATGCCCCGCAGTTTGTCAAATCCTGGCATGGTGGTGTAGGGTGGCCGTCGAACCTGGATGGTGCTTTCCCCTGACGACCTGCCAGGAGTGAACGCAATTCCTGATTGGAGAGGTCCATGCATCCCATCGACTGGAATCAATCCCTTCACATCGGCGTTGCAGACATCGACGCCCAGCACGGCGCCCTGACGGACACCATCAACCGCCTGTTGCTGGCCTACATGCACGGACAGGAAAAGACCCTGCTGGCCTCAATCATCAATGACTTGCACGACTACGCCCAGCAACACTTCGCCACCGAGGAAGCCTTGATGCGCCGCTTCGAGGACGAATACGGCGAGCTGACCCTCCATTTGCAGCAGCACACCCTGTTTTTTTCCCGCGTGGTGGATTTTTTGCTTGAGTACGTCGGCAATCCGCAGGGGGAGCTGACACCGGAGGTGCTGGACTTCCTGACGGACTGGTGGAAAAACCACGTCACCGGCATTGACGCCCGGTTCGGAAAGTTTTTGAATCAGCACGGTATTCAATAGGGGTCCTCATTATTTTTGGCAGGGACGGCGCCGTCTCCGCCGCAACCGCCTCTCGCAAGGAGCACACAGGCATGGGCGCACAGCAATTCGTCGTGGCCGTGGCCGGCGCCACGGGCGCCGTTGGCAGAGAAATGCTCAAGATTCTGGAAGAGCGCGACTTTCCCGCATCCAAGGTCATCGCACTGGCCTCTTCGCGGTCCGCGGGCAGCACCGTGCCGTTCAAAAACACCGAACTTCTGGTGGAGGAGCTGACCGAAACCTCCTTCCAAGGGGTGGATATTGCCCTGTTCTCCGCCGGCGGCGGCACCTCTGAAAAATTTGCGCCCTACGCCGCGGCCTCGGGCTGCGTGGTCATCGACAATTCCAGCGCCTGGCGCATGGATGATCGATGCCCCCTGGTGGTGCCGGAAGTGAACCCCGACGACCTGGACTGGCACAACGGCATCATCGCCAATCCCAACTGCTCCACCATTCAGATGGTGGTGGCCCTCAAGCCCCTGCACGACGCCGCCACCATCACCCGCGTGGTGGTCTCCACGTATCAGGCCGTGTCCGGCACGGGGCAGAAAGCCATTGAGGAACTGGAACGCCAGGTGCGTGGCCTCATGAGCGGCCAGGATGTGGAAAACAAGGTCTACCCCCATCGCATTGCCTTCAACGTGCTGCCTCAGATTGATGTCTTCCTGGACAATGAATACACCAAGGAAGAAATGAAAATGGTGCACGAGACCAAGAAGATCATGGGCGACGACTCCATCCGCGTCACCGCCACGGCCGTGCGCGTGCCGGTCTTCTTCGGGCACTCGGAATCCGTGAACATCGAAACGGTCAAGAAACTCACCGCCAAGGAAGCCCGGACCATCCTGGCCCAGGCCCCGGGCGTGCGCGTGCTGGACAACCCCGGGGAGAAGATCTACCCCATGCCCATCAACGCCGGCGGCATGGACGAGACCTACGTGGGCCGCATTCGTGAGGATGACACCATCGACAACGGCCTCAACCTCTGGGTGGTGGCGGACAACCTGCGCAAGGGCGCGGCCCTGAACGCCGTGCAGATTGCCGAAACCCTGGCCGCCCGCAACATGGTGCGCGTGCAGGACCGCAACGTGTTTGAGACGAAATAGGCCACCACTGCCGGACGCCTTGCCTGGGCGAGGGCCTCCGGCAGTGGTGCTGTTGCATGAATGCCAATCAACACCAAGATTGAGACGGAACCACGCGAGGGAGATGCATCGTCGTACAAGATGCCCCTCGCTTTTTCCGTTCTCACGGAGATGTCGTATGGATGTGCTCGATAGTCAGGCGTTTCTGGAACGGTTGCTCGGCCAGCCCCGGCCCGGCAGCCAGAATTATCTGGCCTGCTACAACCACCAGGTCCGCGCCTGCACCACGGACCCGGCGTTGATGCTGCTGCCGTTGGATGACCACCTGGTCCACCGTGGCGACGGGCTGTTCGAAACCCTCAAATGGGAAGACGGCCGGCTCTACCAGCTGGAGCCCCACGTCAGCCGGCTCTCCCGCGGGGCGGCGGCCATCCACCTGTCCCCGCCGTGCCCCTGGGAGGAAATCGCCTCCCTGACCGTGGAGACGGCCCGCCTGACCAACCGGCAGCACGGGTACGTGCGCATCCTGCTGGGGCGGGGCGTGGGCGGCTTTGGCATCGACATGGCCGAGTGCCCCGTGGCCTCCCTGTTCATCATCACCTATGCCTATACACCCAAGCCCGAGAGCTTCTACGAGAAAGGCGTCACCGCGGCCAAGGTGTCCACACCGGCCAAGCAGGGCTGGTTTGCACGCATCAAATCCACGGATTACCTGCCCAACGCCCTGATGAAGCGCGAGGCCAAGGCCCTGGGCGCGGACTTTGCCATCTGTTTTGATGAGCACGGCTACCTGGCC
>JAIWOE010000035.1 GCA_020217165.1 Desulfovibrio sp.
TGGCCGCCCTGGAGGACGACGTCTTCTATGCAGAGACCGTGCGCGGAGTGGTGGAGGGGCGAGGGCAGCTGAGTCGGGGGCTGACAGCCCTGGGATGCAACGTGCAGCCCTCCCTTGCGAATTTCCTGCTCTTCCGGCTCCCTGCCGGGTGTGCCCTCACGGCACGGCAGGTGTTTGAGGCCCTGTTGGCCCGGGGCGTGATCATCCGCCCCCTGGAAAGCTACAGCCTGCCTGACGCCCTGCGTGTGAGCGTGGGCACGGCGGAAGAGAATTCCTTTTTCCTCAATGCCCTGGAGGCGATACTTGGCAACTGAAGTGGGGGGAATGGCTGGCTCGATGCCGCCAGATGGGCCGGTGGTCATTACATTGGACGGCCCCGCCGGTGTGGGCAAAACCACCCTGGCCCGTCGACTGGCTGCCGCCCTGGGGGTGGCATTTCTGGATACCGGCGCCATGTACCGCGCCGTGGCCTTGTCCCTGGGGGAAAACGGCTGGGACCTGCCGGAACCCCAGATAGCCGAGCGGCTCTGCCGGCTGCAGTTTTCCCTGCACGGCAGCGGCGATGAAACGGCCCTGGCCATGGACGAGTTTGTGCTGGGCGATGAATTGCGAAGCGAGGAAGTGGGCCGGTGGGCCTCCCTGGTGGCCCGGCTGCCTGCGGTGCGCGAGTGCCTGGTGGCCGCCCAGCGCCGCATGGGCAGCGCCCGTTCCCTGGTGGCCGAAGGGCGGGATATGGGATCCGTGGTGTTTCCCCATGCCACCTGCAAATTTTTCCTGGATGCCCGCCCGGAGGTCCGCGCCCTGCGCCGGTACAATCAGCTCCTGCGCCTGGGGCAGACTCCGCAGCCGCTGGAGGAATTGGTGGAGGCCCTTCGGCTTCGGGACGAGCAGGACCGCACCCGCGCCGTGTCTCCCCTCAGGCCGGCCGAGGACGCCATCATGGTGGATACCTCGGACCTGGACGTGGAACACGTCTTCGAGCAGCTCCTGCAGCAGGCCAAGGCCTGCTTGGAGCGGCGGGAGGGGGGCGGCGTCAGATAAGAGAGCTCATCAACCCCTGCCCAAACCCGGGGAGGTCATATGACCAAGTCGTTGCGTATGTGGATGCTGGTGTTGGCGTTGGTGGCCCTGCCATTCGCGGCCTCGGCATTGTCCGAGGGCCCGGGGGTGACAGCCGAACAGGCCATGGCCCTGCTGGTGGACGGTAACGCCCGCTTTGTGCGCGGGGAAGTCATCCACCCCAACCAACGGGAAGACCGCCGCAAGGACACCTCCCTCAACGGGCAACACCCCTTTGTGACGGTGCTCTCCTGTGCGGACTCTCGCGTTCCGCCGGAAATTCTGTTTGATCGCGGCATCGGCGATGTGTTCTCCGTGCGCGTGGCCGGCAATGTGGCGGCTGTGGACGAAATCGGGACCATCGAATACGGCACGGAACACCTGGGCACCCCCTTGCTGGTGGTGCTGGGCCATACCCAGTGCGGCGCCGTGACGGCCGTGGTCCGGGGCGATCAGGTGGGCGGCAGCATCCCGCAGCTTGTGGCGCCCATCGCCCCGGTGGCGGAACGCGTTAAGGCGGCCATGGCCGGCCAGGAGATGCACGCCGTGGTGGCCGCCGCCATTGAGGAAAACGTCTGGCAGGTCATCGACGATATCTTCAAGGGCAGCCCCATCGTCCGTCATCTGGTGCAGGAGGGCAAGCTCTCGGTGCAAGGCGCCATGTACGTGCTGGAGTCCGGCGTGGTGCGCTTTATGGGCAAGCATCCCGAGGAAGCACGCCTGCTGGCCTACACCGGCGGCCCTGGCGGGCACTAGTGTTGCGTCCCCTGTGATGTCCCCGCAATGAAACTCCCGGGGGAAAATGGTTCCATTGGACGACTTTCCCCCGGAATTCCCTGCAGCGCTGCCCCGGATCACGGCGCCAGCACGGTACGGCAGTCCGGCACGTCGTACTCCCAGCCGGCAAAAAATCCGTAGTGGCGCAGCAGCTCATGGAAAAGGCCTTGCACATCCTGCTCCACACGGGCCATGCCCACGGTGAAGCGGCAGGTGGCGGGGTCCAGCACGCCGTGGCCAGCCACCTCCACGGTGCGATCAAAGGGCAGATAGGGGTTGTCATCGGCAGAGCGCAGGGTCACGGCAGCCTCGATGGTCAACAGGCCGTCGGGCCGTGGTGCGGCGGTGACGTATTTGATGCGCCCCTCGCGCCGGCTGCCCAGGCAGAACTGCTGACAGATGCCGTCCAGGAGGGCAGCGGCCTGGGTCCGGGCAACGACGGCGGCGGTGATGTCCCGCGGTTGGCCGGCAGCCGGGAAGGGGGCGGCCAGGGCCAGCAGGCCGCAGAGGCAGCACAGCAGGCGGCGTATCATTCCAGGGCTTTGATTTCGTTCCACAACGCATCCTGCTCCGCCAGGGAGAGGGCATCCAGGGACAGGCCGCGCTCCCTGGCCAGGGCCTCCATGGCCTGAAACCGGGCCAGGAACCGCTGATTGGCCAGATCCAGGGCGGCATTGGCCTTGATGCCGTGACGGCGGCCCAGCTCCACCAGGGTGTACAGGTAATCGCCGAATTCCTGCTCCATGGCTGCGGCATCCTGCTGGTCCACGGCCTGCCGAAACTCCGTCCATTCTTCCTGCAGCTTGGCCTCCACCGCGCCGGCGTCAGGCCAGGTGAAGCCAATGCGGCTGGCCTTGGCGTGCAGGCGGTAGGCCTTGAGCAGGGGCGGCAGGCCGGCGGGCAGGGAGTCGTAGAGGCCGGCGGGGCCATGTTCGGTGGTCTTTTCGCTGCGCTTGATGCGCTCCCAGTTGCGGAGCAGCTCTTCCTGGGTCCGTACGGCCGTATCCCCGAACACATGCGGGTGGCGGCGGATCATCTTGGCGGCGATGCCCTGCAGGGAGTCCTCCAGGCTGAAGGCCTGTTGCGTTTCGTAGCAGGCCCCGATGAAGCAGAGGAGGAAAAAGAGGTCCCCCAGTTCCTCGCGGGCGTCGTCGGCATTGCCAGCGCGAATGGCGTCCACCAGCTCGTAGGCTTCTTCAATGAGATGATCGCACAGGGAGAGGGGGGTCTGCTCCTGATCCCAGGGGCAGCCGCCGGGGCCCAGCAGCCGGGCGATGACCTGGCGCAGGTTGTCAAAGGCATCCATGATGAAATGATTATCCTTGTTGTTGCGACATCGACATCGACGTCGGGGGCAGGGGGCGCGCTGGCGGAAGCTGCGGTTGCGGGACCTGCCCAGGCGTGGTGTTGCCCTGGCTCGGTGTGGTGTTGACCTGTCCCGGCAGTTGCGGAATCTGGCCGGGCAGGGGGCTGTGGGGCAAGGCCACATCCTTGAGGTTCACCAGCCAGGACCTGAGCATGCCGGCATATTCCCGGGCATAGGGCGCCAGGCGGGAGGATTGCACGAAATTGGAGTGAGGCACAAAGGTATCGGCCAGAAAAAAGACAATGAGGGCCAGCACCGCGCCCTTGGTGAGCCCTGCCAAGCCGCCGCCCAGATGGTCCAGCCAGCCAGCAAAGGCGAGGTCCAGAATCTTGCGCAGCACCCGGGCCGTGATGCCAACGGCAAGATACGCAGCGAGGAAGACCACCAGATAGGCCGCAATGCGCGCCCAGCCCTCGTGCTGGATGATGTCCTGCAGCGGCGCAAACACCTTGGCCTGATGGTGGGTGGCAGCCCACACGCCCAGGACTACGCCGGCCAGGCCGGCCACTTCGGCCAGCAGGCCGCGCATGAGCCCGCGCACCAGGAAGAGGGCGCAGAGTCCGGCAAGGATGCAGTCGAGGAGGCTGAAATCAGCAATCATATGCCAACGCCGGGGCAGAGGGTTGGTGGCTGGGGCACGCCCTGCGGGAACGTGCCTGGGGGGAGCAGTAGCAAAGGGGGCGGGAAATGAAAAGGCCGCATCCGGTAAAAAGAAACGTCGCCAAAGAGGGGGCAGAGGCAACATGTGCGAAAAAAAAATTTGCCGCGACCCCTTGCCAACGCTGCACAGGTGGTTAAAAGGGCAGAGTCGGCGCTAGCACTCGTCGCAGGTGAGTGCCAACAGCGCAGAGACGAGCATTCCATCACCACATCACTTCTGTTTGGAGGAGTCATCCATGAAGCTGAAGCCGTTGCACGACCGCGTCCTGGTCAAACGTCTGGAAGGCGAAGAAACCACCAAGGGCGGGATCATCATTCCTGACACGGCCAAGGAAAAGCCCATGCGCGGCGAAGTGATCGCAGCCGGCCCCGGCAAGACCGACGACGACGGCGACCACATCAAGATGAGCGTCAAGAAGGGCGATATCATCCTCTTCAACAAGTACGCCGGTACCGAAATCAAGATTGATGGCGTGGAACACCTCGTGATGCGCGAGGATGACATCCTGGCCATCATTGAAGACTAGGCTCCGCCCGTCTTCTGTTCATGCGTTGATTCATTTCCACTGATTTTCATACGTTCAAGGAGCACGCTTCAATGGCTGCCAAAGAAATTCTGTTCGATACCCATGCCCGTGAACGCCTGCAGCGCGGGGTGGACAAGCTCGCCAATGCCGTCAAGGTGACCCTGGGCCCCAAGGGCCGCAACGTGGTGATTGAGAAGTCCTTCGGCTCCCCCATCATCACCAAGGACGGCGTGACCGTGGCCAAGGAAATCGAACTGGAAGACAAGTTCGAAAACATGGGCGCTCAGATGGTCAAGGAAGTGGCCTCCAAGACCTCCGACATCGCCGGCGATGGCACCACCACCGCCACCATCCTGGCCCAGTCCATCTTTAACGAAGGCGTGAAACTCGTGGCCGCCGGCCGCAATCCCATGGCCATCAAGCGCGGCATCGACAAGGCCGTGGCTGCCATCGTGGAAGAACTGGGCAAATTCGCCAAGCCCACCCGCGACCAGAAGGAAATTGCCCAGGTTGGCTCCATTTCCGCCAACAACGACGCCACCATCGGCAACATCATCGCCGAGGCCATGAACAAGGTGGGCAAGGAAGGCGTCATCACCGTGGAGGAAGCCAAGGGCCTGGAAACCACCCTGGACGTGGTGGAAGGCATGCAGTTCGACCGCGGCTACCTCTCCCCCTACTTCATCACCGATCCCGAAAAGATGGTCTGCGAAATGGACGAGCCCCTCATCCTCGTCCATGACAAGAAGGTCTCCAGCATGAAGGACATGCTGCCGGTGCTGGAGCAGGTGGCCAAGATGGCCAAGCCCCTGCTGATCATCGCTGAAGACGTGGAAGGCGAAGCCCTGGCCACCCTGGTGGTGAACAAGCTGCGCGGCACTCTGCAGGTGGTGGCCGTGAAGGCCCCCGGCTTCGGCGAACGCCGCAAGGCCATGCTGGAAGACATCGCCGTGCTCACCGGTGGCACCCTGGCTGCCGAAGAAATGGGCAAGAAGCTGGAAAACGTGACCCTGGAAGACCTGGGTCGCGCTAAGCGGGTGGTCATCGACAAGGAAAACACCACCATCGTGGATGGCTACGGCAACGCTGACGCCATCAAGGCCCGCATCAAGCAGATCCGCGCCCAGATCGATGAAACCACCTCCGACTACGACCGCGAAAAGCTCCAGGAGCGCCTGGCCAAGATCGTGGGCGGCGTGGCTGTGATCAACGTCGGTGCCGCCACTGAAACCGAAATGAAGGAAAAGAAAGCCCGCGTGGAAGACGCCCTGAACGCCACCCGCGCTGCGGTGGAAGAAGGCATCGTCCCCGGTGGCGGCGTGGCCCTGGTGCGCTGCTCCAAGGTGCTGGACAGCGTGGTGCCCGCTGACGACGACGAACAGGCTGGCGTGAATATCATCCGTCGCGCCGTGCAGGAGCCTCTGCGCATGATCGCCTCCAACGCCGGCGTCGAAGGCGCCATCGTGCTGGAGAAGGTCATGGAAGGTAGCGAAGGCTTCGGCTACAACGCCGCCACCAGCGAATACGTGGACCTCATCGCCGAAGGCGTCATCGATCCCAAGAAGGTCACCCGCATCGCCCTGCAGAACGCCTCCTCCGTGGCGTCCCTGCTGCTGACCACCGAAGCCGCCATCGCCGAGAAGCCCGAACCCAAGAAGGACGCCCCCGCCATGCCCGGTGGCATGGGCGGCATGGGCGGCATGTACTAAGAGTACAAGACGGCCAATCGGGGGAACCCCTTTCTGTAGAAAGGAGTTCCCCCGAACCCCCTTCCCAAAGACTTTTTACGGGAAGGGAGATATTGCACCCCCCGCTGCGCACTGCGTGGCGGGGGGCTTTATTGTGGCAAGATTAAAGGAACGTGGCGCGCAGCAACTCGGCTTACTCATCCGCGTCAAACACGGCATCCAGCTGGGCCATGAATGGGCGCACGGCGTCCTGGTCGGCCTTGGGCGCCTCTTCCAGCAGCTGTCCCATCTGCTCCATCACATCCTCCATCTCCTTGCGGATCATGGCTTTTTCCCCAGGGCTCAGGGTGGTGTCGCGTTCCAGCTCGGCCATGGCGGCCTGAAGCTGGGCCCGGGGATTTTTGCCCTCAGCCCCTAGCTTCAGGGTGGTGTAGGCCCGGAACACCCGTTGCGCCACCTGCCCCCAGCGTTCCAGGGTCAGGCCGTGGGACTGGATGATCTCAATGGCCTTGGGCTGCATCACGGCCTGGGCCATCAATTCCTGAAGCGGCCCATCCGGGTCGTCGGCATTGTCATCGCTGCCAGACTCGGTAATCCCGTACTCGAAGAGGGGACGGATTTCCTGGAAGCTGCGGAAAAAGTCTTCCACTTCGGCGGGGGTGAGGGCGGGGTCCGCAGGGGGCGCTGGCTGGGCGGAGGCGGCACGGGGCCCCATGCCAGTCAGGGCAAGGGGTAGGGCAAGGGTCAGGGCGAAGGCCACGGCATACATCATGCTGCGGGTTGCACAGGGGGCGTGGGGCATGCGCATTAATGATATCCTTTGATCATAAAATGGTTGCGATGCGGGCACAGCGCGCCGTTCTACAGCTGCAGCAGGGTGATGGCCTGCAGCACGTCCACATCGGGCACGTTGCGCACCACTTCCAGGACGCCGATGGCCCGCGGGAGTACAAAGGTCAACCCGCCAGCGTGCTTCTTCTTATCCGTCTGCATGGCCGCCAGCAAGGCCGAGGCAGGGATGGAGGGGAAAGGCTCCAGCAGGCCCAGCCGTTTGAGCAGGGCATCCTGCCGTGTGGGCAGGGACACATCGCACAGGCCCAGCCGCACGGCCAGCACCGCCGCCAGACGCATGCCCTGGGCCACACACCAGCCGTGGGGCCGGGAGAACCGGAGCACCGTCTCCAGCCCGTGCCCGAAGGTGTGCCCGTAATTCAGGAGCATGCGCTCGCCGGACTCCAGCTCGTCCCGGGTCACCACGCCGGCCTTGATGCCCACGCAGTGCGCGATGGCGGCGGACAGGCAGGGGCCAGACCAGGGGCCAGACCAGGGGGCTGACCCCCCTGGACCCCGCGTCTGTCCCGGTTGCGACCCGGTCGCAACCGGGACAGCACAAGGGGGGTCGGGGGAAATTATTTCCCCCGATATTTCATGCTCCACCCATTCATAAAACGCCTTGTCCAGCATGGCATATTTGGCCAGCTCGCCCAGGCCGGAGGCAAATTCGCCGGGGGGCAGGGTCTGCAGGACCTCCGGATCAATGCAGACATGGGCCGGCTGATGAAAGCGGCCGATGCAGTTCTTGACCTCGCCAAGGTTCACGGCGGTTTTGCCGCCCACGCTGGCGTCGATCATGGCCAGCAGGGTGGTGGGGACCTGGACGTACGGCACGCCCCGCATGTACAGCGCCGCGGCGAGCCCGGCCACGTCGCCCACCAGGCCGCCGCCCAGGGCCACAATCCCGCCATCCCGGGCCAGGCCGAACTCCAGCAACTGGCCGGAGAGGGTCTCCACCGTGGCCAGGGTTTTGTGGGCTTCGCCGTCGGGAAAGGTGAGGAGCCGGCAGGGAAGGCCGGCCTGGTCCAGGGAGGCCAGGAGCCGCGGCCCATAGAGGGCGGCCACGGTGGCATCGGCAATCACGGCCCAGGCCTGCCGGTGCAGGGGCCGCAGGCGTTGGCCCAGGGAATCGAGCAGGCCGGAGGCGATTTCCACGGCATAGGTCCCCGCAGGCAGGACGACATCAAGGCGATGCATGCAGCCTCCGCGGCTATTTCATGGAAGAGGGGATGCAGGCGTCGCAGTCGCGGATGTGCCGTACCAGGGTCAGGGCCTGTTCCATGTCCAGCTGCTGATCCGCGTCGGACAGGGCGGCGGCCGGGTGGCAATGGCACTCGAACATCACCGCATCCGCGCCGGCGGCCAGGGCGGCGAAGGCCATGGGCGCCACCAGGTCCTTGCGGCCCAGGGCGTGGCTCACATCCACCACCACGGGCAGGGTGGTTTCCTGTTTGAACAGGGCCACGGCGGCCAGATCCAGGGTGTTGCGGGTCCAGGTTTCAAAGGTGCGGATGCCGCGCTCGCAGAGCAGGATGTCCGCGTTGCCGCCACTGGCGATGTACTCCGCGGCCAGGATGGTCTCCTCCATGGTGGCACACATGCCGCGCTTGAGCAGGATGGGTTTGTGAAGGGATCCCAGGACCTTGAGCAAGGAAAAATTGGCCATATTCCGCGTGCCAACCTGGAGCACGTCGGCATATCGGGCCACGAGGTCCACGTCCTTGACGCTCAACACCTCGGTGATCACATCCATGCCCAGTTCGTCCGCCACCTCCCGCAGCAGGATGAGGCCCTCCTCCTCCAACCCCTGAAAGCTGTAGGGCGAGGAGCGGGGCTTGAACGCGCCGCCGCGCAAAAAACGCACCCCGGCCTCGCGCAGGGGGGTGGCGGTTTTGAGCAACTGCTCGCGGCTTTCCACGGAGCATGGCCCGGCGATGATGGCCGCCTCCGCGCCGCCACTGCGGCCAATACGGCCATGGGGCAGCTCGATCACATGATCTCCCGCCCCGGAACTGCGGTGCACACGCAGGGTCTTGCGCTGTTGCACCCCCATGAACTCCGTGGAGTTCTTGAATATTTCCTTGAAGATGCGCGCCAGCATGTCATCGGGGAGCCGGGCGGGAGAGGCGGCATTGGCCTCCAGGATCTCGCTGAGCATCTCGGCTTCGCGGCGGGGGTCAAAGTGCGGCAGGTGCAGCCGGTCCTTTTCCTGGCCAATCATCCGCGCCACCTGGTAGTACTCCAGCAGGGCTTCCAGCACGCGCAGGTTCACGGCGCCCATGCGGGCACGCAGCTCCTGCAAGGCGGATTCAGGGGTCATGACTGCGCCTCCTCGGCCATGAGTTGCTTGTATGCCTTGTAGAATTCCAGGATATGCGGCGGGCAGCCCGGGATGAACCGGGCCAGGGGTTTGCGTTCCGCCTGGGAGAAGATGAGGTCTGCGGCACAGGAGCCAAAGCACCACAGGGGGCCGCGCAGTTTTTTCAGGTTCACCATGTCCGGCATGGGTTTGCCCACGTAGACGGACTGGATGGGATTGCCCGCCAGGGCGCCTTCGCCAGCCAGCTTGTCCAGGGAGTGGCGCAGGGCGGAGAGGCAGCCGTTGCAGGCGCCGCCTTCAATGCATTGCACTTCGTCATAGGCGCCCTGGGGGCTGATGATGGGCCGGGTGAACTGGCGGCACACCGCCTCGATGCTTTGGCCGCGGATCTCAATGCGGTCCACGTCGGTTTCGCCCAGGCCTTCCTGCCGGCACAGGCGCAGCATGGCCACTTCCATGGGGTGGATGCCCATGACGCTGGTGGCCACGGTGTCCACAGCCACGATGTCCTCGCCGGCCACCAGGGTGTTCATGTCCGGCACCACACTGCCGGACAGGGGGGCCTGGCCCTGGGCGGCGATGATGCCGTCCACCAGGGTCAGGTGCGGGCGCACCTTGTACAGGATGTCCACCATCTTCACATGCAGGTCGTTGCGGTGGAAGAACATGCGTTGATCGTCCAGGATGAGCCCGTACTGGTTTTTGATGCCCAGGGTCACCAGGGCGTGCATGTGGGTCTTCATCTTGGGGAGGTTGATGTAGACCTCGG
>JAIWOE010000036.1 GCA_020217165.1 Desulfovibrio sp.
CGTCCAGCAGGCTTTTGGGCAGGATCATGGGGCTGAAGATGGTGGCCTCGGGGTTGTCCACCACCACCTTTTCCTCCTCGTCAAAGAAGCGCAGGCGGGTGCCGTAGCCGGCCAGGCGGGCCTTGAAGTCGCCCAGCTGGGCCAGGGCCTCGGCCAGGGGCAGGCCGTAGCCGGGGTTGTCGCCAATCCAGATTTCCCGGGCGCCGGCGTCCTTGAGCAGCTCCACCAGGGCAAAGAGCACGCGTTCGTCCGTGACCACGGCAAAGGGATTTTTGGGATTGGGACGCACGAGGTTGGGTTTGACCAGCACGGTCTTGCCGCGGACCATGGCCGGCAGGTCCGTGGCCAGGGAGACGACCTCGGTCGTGAGGCGGCGGATGACGTTGAGGCTGGCGTCGGTATAGGCCGCCGGGGACTCGCCCACCTGCCCGGCATGGGCAATGGCGACTATGGGACGGCCGAGGGCGGCCACGGGACGGCCGGGGTCGGCTGGGGAATGATTCATGATCAAAGCTCCTTCCACGCGATTTTTCCACCGGGCGTCTTGGGGATGGCGTCCACAATGTCAATGACCCGGGGCAGGGCGAACCGGTGCAGCCGGGCTTCCAGCCAGCGCCACAGCTCCCGGGGGGTGGCTTCCCGGCCGGGGCGCAGAGCCACCACCGCCCGGGGCGCTTCCCCGCGCAGGGGGTCGTGCATGCGCACCACCACCGCCTGGGCCACGGCCGGGTGTTCGTGCAACAATTCTTCGATGCGGGTGGGGTAGACTTTCATCCCCGCCACCTTGAGCATGCCTTGCTGGCGACTGTGGAAGAGAATGGCGCCATCCGGCGTGCGGGAGACGAGGTCCCGGGTGCGGAAACGGGCCGTGCCATCGGCGCGGATCACAAAACTTTCCTGGGATTCCGAGGGCATGTGGTAATATTCCCTGCAGACGCCGGGGCCGGAGACGTGCAGCTCGCCCACTTCGCCATCCCGCACGGGCTCGCCATGATCATCCAGCACTTCCACCAGATACTGGGGCAGGGGCCGGCCCAGGGCGCCGGCGGGGAAGGTGGGATCATCCTGCAGGGGAGTGGCCATGGCAATGCCCGTGGTTTCCGTGGACCCCCACACCGGCAGCAGGCGCAGGCCAAAGCGGTTGCGCACATCGCGCACCAGGGCCGCAGGCACGTGCATGCCGCCGCTTTCCGCCACGCGCAGACTTTCCAGGCCAAAGCGCAGGTGTTCATGCTGCCGGACCAGGGTTTCGTAAATGGCGGCCACGGCCATGAAGCAGGTGACGCCAAAACGGCGGATGGTGTCTGCGATGGTGCGGGGATCGATGCCGTCCATGAGGGCCAGGGCCCCGCCCTGGGCCAGGGGCCGGGCAAAGAGTTCATGCGGATGGACGAAAGACGGCATCATGCAGAGGTGCACATCGTCGTCGGTCATGCGGAAGTGTTCTACCGAGGCCAGGGAGTTCCAGTGGATGTTGCCCAGGGTGGTCAGGGCGCCCTTGGGCCGGCCCGTGGAGCCGGAGGTGAAGTTCAGGTAAACGGGCGTGTCTTCATCGTCCGAGGGCAGGGGGCTGGTGCGGAAGGACGCGCGCACGCCCTCCAGTTCGGTCCAGAAGCGACAGCACGGTGCGGCGTGGGGCAGGGGCAGGCAATGATCCGGGTGGGGCAGCACCAGCCGGGGTAGGCCCGGGACGTGCAGAGTGTCCAGCAGGGCGGCCTGGGAGGCGCATACCGCCACGGCGCGTGGGGCCAGCCGGTGCAGCAGATCCCGCAAGACGGTCGGGGGCTGATTGGCATCCAGGGGAAAAAAGACGGCGCCCACGGCCTGGATGGCCAGATACGTGGCGATGGTCTCCGGAGTTTTGCGCACCAGGCAGCCTACGCGATCCCCGGGGCGCACGCCCATGTCCCGCAGCAGGTGCGCCGCCGCTGCGGCTTCGGCATCCAGCTCGGCATAGGTCATGGTCCGCGTGAGGTGGAACACCGCCGGCCGGTGCGGGGTCCGGGCGGCGTATTCGGCCACCAAGGCGGGGAAAGAAGGCCAGGGAAAGGGAATCATGCATCGCTCCTTGCTGCAAGGCGTCGCAGGTGCACGTCATATTGCCGGCATTGTTCCGCAAAATAGCCGAGCTCGCCGTGGAAGGCCAGGCCGTGATGGGGGCAGGTGGCGTAGCAGTACAGGCACCCCAGGCAGGCCTCCGGCAGGCGGGTGGTGCCGGCATGCAGGGCTCGCGGGTCGTGTCCCAGGGGGCAGATGGCCGCGCAGGGTCGCAGGCCGGGTGCTTCGGGGCATCGGCGGCAGGTCTCCGTGGGTTCCAGGCGGTCCAGGCGCATGTCCTGGTGCAGGAATTTGTCTTGCCGCAGGCCGGTCTTGAACAGCAATTCGCCAAACCAGTCCGTGGCCGCCAGCCGGGTGAAGAACGGCGTGTTGCGGATGGCCAGGAAGTACTTCTGCCTGGAAGGATGGTGGATGAACGTGGCGATGGGCCCGGCCTTGGGCGGGGCAAAGGGACGCGCCACGGCGGAGACATCCACCGCCTGGGCCTGGGCCTGGCGCTCCGGAGTCAGCAGCCCGCGGGCCTGGGCCTGGCGCAGGGGACGGACGTCCTCGTACGAGAAGCCGGCCAGGCGGGCGCAGGCCATGTCGATGACCAGGGGATCCTCGCCCACCAGGACGCAATCCAGTCGCAGGGGAGTGCCGCGGGTGGGTCCCAGCCCTTCCATGGCCACCAGGGCATCCACAATATGCAGCCCCGGGGCAAGGCCTTCGTTGAGGCGAATGATATTGGCCGCCAGGGACTGGTGCGTCTTTTTCTTGTTCTCTTGTCCCACCAGGCAGCCCATGAGATTCTTGAGGCACACGCTCATGCCGGCCTCGAAGTGCGTCTTGAGCTTGGGCAGGTTGATGAGCAGCGCTGCCTGGGCACAGGTGCGGGAAACCTGCGCCACAATGCCATCCTCGAAGGAAACATCCACGGCGTCATCAAAGTTGCAGTCCACAAACCGGGCGCCAAAGTGCGCGGCCAGGGCGTCCATGCGCAGCCGCGTGGCCACGCCGATCTTGTTGCGGTAAAAGCCGGAGTTTGTCCCTTCCGCCACGGTCAGGTTGGTGAATCCCTGGTCTCGCAGCCAGCCCAGCAGGGCCGCCAGGAGGCGCAGGTCCGTGGTGTTGCCGGTCAGGGCGTTCATGGCCGCGTTGGCGTTGGGCTTGAGCACCACTGGCGCGGCCCGGTCCGCAGGAAAGACATGGGCATGGGCGGGCAGGGTTTGCTCCAGCCCCTGCCGGATGGCGGCCACGGTCCAGGCACGAAACAGCGCGGGCGGGGTGAGGGATGTTTCGATGGGCATGGCATCCTCGCGCAACACGTTGAGAACTCGTATTATCCTATCAATGATGCGCCGGAGAATGTCAAACGCCAACTCGAAAACATGGTGTAAAAGTAATGGCCAGCGCGGCAACATTGGAAGGCATTAGGCCAGGGACTGCAGCACCTCCCGAGCGGCTTTGAGGCCCTGGCTGGCGGCGGTGGGCGTCATGCAAAAGAGGAAGCCTCCCTGCCGCCCCACGGCCAGGCAGTTTTGCAGCGCCCGGGCCGGGGCCAGGGCGGCGGCAAGCTGTTGTTGATAATCCAGGGGATAGACGGGCAGGGCCTGGGGCAGGCGGACCACCCGTGAGGCGCGCAGGGAGGAAGCGTCGTACAGGTTGGCCAGGTGGGAGTCGGCCAGGGCGGTGCGCAGCAAGGCGGCGTCGTCCATGGTGGAGAGCTCAGGGGTCATGGTGTACTCGAAGCAGATGCCCTCCCGTCCCGCGGGTGAGTGCTCCCGGAAAATGGAGTGGGGGTAGTACGTTCGATTGCACGCCATGCGCGAATCCGGATGATAAACGTACACAAAGGGCCGCCGGGGCGTGGATTCGCAGGCAAACGTCAGGCACACAAGGGCCATGTCCAGGGCCGGCAGGGTGGGCACGCCGGCCTCCAGCAGCCGGTTCAGGGTGTTGAGGGGGGCGGTCCAGACAAGGTGCGAGACTTCATGGGCCTCGCCTTGGGCCACCACAGCCTGCACCCGCCCGCCGGCCACCCGCACCTGCAATGGGCCGCAGGAGCAGATGGCCTCCCCGCCATGCTCCGTGAATTCCTTGAACAACGCATCCGTATACGCCTGAAAGCCAGTGGTGGGGTAAAAGTACGGACGCTTGAGACGTCGCAGGGCGCCCAGCACCCGGCCCACGTGCCCGGACCGCGGCGGCGGTTCCAGCTCCTGTCGGGCGGTGCGCTCCACCCGGGCCAGCCAATGGACGTGGAGCTGTTGCGGATCCTGCAAGGTTTTTTTGGTCAGGAACTGCCGGAACAATTCCTCATAGAAACAGTCGCCACCCTTGGCTACCAGTTCGTCGCGGGCCGAGGGCTCGCCGCGCAAGGGAGGTTTTTTTCCCAGCAGGCCCTTGAGAATCCCGGTTTTGTAGCGCCAGGGGTAGGAAAAGACATCCTTGTGGTTGGGAAACGCATAATACCGGCCACCATCGGGCACCGGCGCCTGAATGGCAAAGGCAAAGGGCCGTTGCAGGCATTGGGCGGGGGGCAGCACCTCCCGGGCCAGCCGTGCGCCTTCGTCGCCGGGGTCTTCGAACAAAACGTGGGGGCCGTAGTCGAAGATCACATCATCCAGGGCAAAGGAACGGCACAGGCCGCCGGGCACGGGGGCGCGCTCCAGCAGCAGCACGGGCACACCGCGACGCGCCAGGGTGACGGCACAGGCCAATCCCGCCAGGCCAGCCCCAACAATGACGACGCGAGCAGGCATTGTCACCTCGCGCCGTTACTGGGGAACCGGGGTGATTTCCAGGCGCGCCACCTGCGCCGGGGGCACATCCACGGCAATGAAGCGCTCTTCCTGGGACTCCCCCGGGGCCAGCGAGCCCTTGCGGACGTTGCGCTCCACACGTTGGCTGATGAGCAGGGCGCCCGAGGCATCGTACAGGGCCAGCACCAGGGAGTAGCGGGAAATGGGCGCCCCGGAGGAGTTGATCACAAAGGCATCTATGAAAGTATGTTCCTCAAATTCCTGGGTGGTGCAAATGGTCTTGACGGTGATGGGCGGCACAGAAAATTCTGGACACACGCCACCGGCATGGGCCGGCGCACACTGCCACGGAGGCAGGACGGCGCTGAGGGCGATGAAAAGCAGCATGGACAGCGGCAATCGGCACATGGCGACCTCCTGGACTTTCCGCAAGAAATGCCACGGAACGGCAAGGCATGGCAAGGCAGAACATCTTCTGATGATCTCGCAGGACCGTTTCTCAGCGCCGTGTGCCGGGGGCGTCCGCAAAACGTGTTGTCACAACGGTTGGCCTCTGTTATGCAAGAAACAGCAGCCCGAGCCGGTATGCAATGTGGCCTCCGGTTCCTGCGTCGTCGCGTGTGAGTGTTCGCCAGGAGGAGTCCATGCATACATCATCCACAGATGCGGTTCAGGCATACCCCCACCCCCCGCGTGCCGCGGCCTACGGATCAATCATGCATCCCGTATTGGCCGTGGTGGCCATCATGGTGGGGGTTGCCTCCCTGGCAATGATGATCAGCCCCTGGCACATGTACGCCTGGCTTCCGGCAATGGGACTCATTCTGTTAATGATTCTCGGCAAGCGTCCGGAATTGGCATTTTATCTTGTGCTGTTCCTGGTGCCATGGGATGCGGTGCGGGCCCTTGCAGGGCCGGAGTCCTCCCTGACCATCTCCAAGCTTGCCGGACTGGGCATGGTGCTGGTGGTGGGCCTGCACATGGTCTTCTCCCGCGGTACGCGGTACGATCTGCACTCGAATTTGTGGCGATGGATCGCCCTTTTTGTGGCCACGGCCCTGGTTTCCGCATTGCTGACGCAGTATCCCGATGAATCCTGGGGCGAGTTGCGTAAGCTCCTGGCCTCCGTGGCCGTATTCGGCTTGGCCCTGGCCCTGGTGGATGCCAATGGGTTTACCAAGGCCGTGCCACGGGTGGTGGTCATCTCCATTGCCATTTCAACTTTTCTCTCCGTGGCTTCCTTTACGTTTGGCCTGTCCTTCTTCACCATGAACACCAACTTTGAACGGCTCGTGGGGGTGGCATTCAACCCCAACCACTATGCGTCCTTTGTGCTGTTCAGTATGCCGTTATTGGCGCATTGGTTTTTCAATGCCACCCGCAGTTGGGTGCGCGTGCTCGGCGCGTTGGTCTTCCTGGTCAACACGAGCGCTCTGGTGCTGACATACTCACGGGGCGCGTTCTTTGTCAGCCTGGTGGTGTTCGGGGCCATCATTCTGGAGCACGGGCGAAAGATTCGCCCCAAGCATCTTGGATTTTGGGGAATAGGCGCTGCAGCCATCATTGTGGTCGCTGCTGCATACGTACCGGCCACCTATTGGGAACGTCAACGATCCATCAGCACCTCGGATACGTCCATCGGGGCCAGGCTTTCTTATGTTCTGTTTGGTCTGGAAAAGTGGCAGGAGCACCCGATTATTGGCATAGGCATTGGAGCGTATGATAGGGCTTATGCATATTCGGAATACGCGTTCACCCGGGGCTGGGGACGCAGGACCAGGCTTGATGCGCATCGAGACGCCCACAACACGTATCTCGAAGTGGCAGTGGGCATGGGGACCATTGGCCTTGGACTCTTCCTCGGGGTGGTGGTGTTGGCGTGGCGAAATTTTGGCAGGGCCATCCGCGAGTCCAGGATCTTGAATGATCCCAAGTTGACGCAGTTGATCATTGCGTATCGGCTGTCATTCCTGACCATTCTGGCGTATTTTTTCCTGCTATCCCGCTTATACTCGCATTATTTCTGGCTGGCGCTGGCATTGTCCACCGTGGCGTTGCGTGTGGTGCGGCAGCGCAAAGCGCAGCAGGGCCTTCAGGAATAGGTGGAACATGCTTCGCCTGCTTGCCGAAGTGATGTTCTGGAGCGCTGCCGGGGCAGTGTTGCTTGTGGTGGTTGGGAATCCACTCTGCATCTATCTCGCCTCATCACTGCGGCGGCGGAGACCAGGAATCACCACTACATCCGAGACAATGCCGCAAGAATCACCATTGCCATCGGTGAGCATCATTGTGGTGGCCTACAGGCCGGGGCCATTGCTGGAGCGCAAGCTCGAAAACTGTCTTGCCTTGGAGTACCCAAAGGAACTGTTGGAAATTGTCTACGCTTCCGATGGCGAGGATGCCCGAGCAGCAGCCCTGTGCCAGCGCTACGCTACCAGCATTCACAAATCTGGCCCCCTGATTCAGTGCGTCGAAACCCCAGTACGACGCGGGAAAGCCGCCAGTTTGAACGCGGCGGTGGCCCGGGCACGCGGCGACATTCTGGTATTTTCGGACGTAGACGCCATCCTCAGGGAAGACGCCGTGGGCAGGTTGGCCCGGCGATTTGTCGACCCGGCAGTGGGCGGCGTGGGGGGGAAGCGCATCATTGCAGCAGAGGAAAAACGCACGGGCGCCATTCAGGCACTGTATTGGCAACTTGAAGCCTGGCTTAAAACGCAGGAATCATATCTTGGGACAGTGACATCAAATGACGGCAAGTTGTACGCCATACGGCGCACGTTGTTTGAAGCCATTCCGGAGGCTGTCACGGATGATTTGTATTGCTGCCTGACCGTGTTGCGGAAAAAATATCGCTTCGAGTACGAGCCAGGGGCTATTGCCACAGCCCCTGTCCCCTCGAGGGATGATTTGCATGAAGTCACGCGCCGCCGCCGCATCGTCTGCAGAAGTTTGTATGGCGTGTGGCTGTCCCGAGCGCTACTGAACCCGTTCGCCTTTGGCTGGCTGGCGGTGCGGTTGTTCATCAACAAGGTGCTCCGCCGTATGCTCCCCCTGGCATTGGTGCTGTTGTGTGTGGCGTCGTTATTGCTTTCCTTTTCATCCGGAGCATACGCCGTCATCTTCTTCATGCAATTGAGTGGATACGCGCTGGCCATGTTGCACCCATTGCTACGCCAAGCCCGACATGTGCCTCAAGGTCTTGAGAAGGCCTCTACAGCGGCGTGGTATGTTTGTCTGGGCATGTATGGAACATGGCTTGGACTGGTGGATTGCATCCGCGGCAGGCGGGTGGCCATGTGGGTGCCAGTAAAGTCAGGATAAGGCGGGACTTTTTGCGGTGCTTTCTCTTGCATCCTGAATCAACGCACTACATGTACCCCAGGCTTCGCAGTTGCTCCATGACAGCTTCCTTGTCCTGGCCACGGCCCTGACGTTCTGAAGTGTGCTCCAAATCCTGTTCCCAGGCGGGAACAGCCGCCAATGGGCGCGTGGTGGAGCGTGCCCCAAGGGATCGATAGCCCTGCCGGTACAACTCGCAAAACGGCAGTCTTTCGCCGTGGATAAGATCCCAAATATCCCGCTCCCTAAAGTGAAGAATCGGGTGCACGCGCGTGTGTGGTGGGTTGTCCCGTAGGCTGTTGAACTCCTCCCCAAGGCGTTGCTCTTGCTCGTCCCAGCGGATGCCCACCAAGAAGTGCGAGATGAAGTGCTGGGAGAGGTACTGTAGCAAGGGAACCGTTTTGGTCAGATGGCTGCCTGCAAAAGACTCCGGCTCAAAGTAAAATACCGAATCGTGATAGCCGATGGCTTGCAACTGCAGTTGATTTGTTGATGAAAGCGCGGTTACATCAATGGCTTCGCCAATGCGTGGCTGTCGAAAAAGCAGATCTTCATTGCGGATGATGGCCACATCCAGCCCCCAGGCCGAGGTGGTGGATCTGACAAAGAAATCAATTTCCGGAAATACATCTCCATCATCAATGTACACGCATTGCGGCATGGGCAGATTGGCTTCATGACATACTTCGCGCGTGAGCCATAGCAGCACGGTGGAATCCTTGCCGCCAGTCCACCCCAACGCAACGCGGGAGGGTGCGTTGGCAAGAGCTTCCAAGATGTATTGCTTGGCAAGGCTGCATTTTTCAGCAAGAGAGAGCGCCCAGTGTTGCGTTCGAGTTGCTGCATCCATGTGCTACCGTTCCTGCATAAAAAATGATGTAAGAATGCCACTGCAATCAAGAATTGTTTGCGGTGGGTCAAATTCCGCGGATCCGGCACAGAGCCAGAAGGCGTCGTCGTGGGTATGCATGCCAGTCAGGTGTCCTTTTTTGAATACAACATCGGACAGTGCGCCCTTGGGGTCAAACCCACGGTGAGGCAACAGGACCAAATCGGGCGCAAACTGGGCGCAGGGGCCTGTGTAGAGCTCCTCCCGCCGCTTCACTGCCTGAAAGACCTGTTTGCCCTCGCATTGCAAGTCGAGGAACAGTTGTGCAAGGCGGTCGCACAGGGCAGGAACGTCCTGAGGGCTTACGCAACCGTGCTGAAATCTGTCGGAACGGTTAACATAGATGCGGCCAGGGTCAAGGGCGAAGGCTTTTGTGGTGGCAGGTGCAAGTTGAGAGATCATCTTTGGGGAGTCGTGAAGAAATGTGAGATAGCCATGCTGCTGAAGCAACGCGTTGCAATAGACCTCTGCATCCAACTGCGTAAAGCCGTGGTCAGACAAAAAAAGCAAAAGATATGGATCAGAACCTTGTTGTGTAATGAATGAGTCGCATATTCTTTGTATGTTGGAATCAATAGCATTGTAGTATGAAATAAACTTGGATCGATTTCTCGATTGACTGTTGGTCCACGCCTCAAAGTCATAGTGGTGCAATCGGTCTGTGCCCGTGATAACCAGGCAAAAGAGATCCCATGGCTCATTGTTCATGAGTAATTCTGCGGTGTGTATGCGCGTGGTGAGGATGTCGTACAACTCTTCGTATAACAGTTCAGGGTCGGATCGGATTCGAGTAAGGTCTACATCCACACGATAGCCGAGTCGCTGTAGCGTTGGCAGCATGGCGGGCGGATGCACCGCGCGTGCCAGATCAGGTGCAACAAAGCCGGAAATCAGGACGCCAGGAAAGTCACGGACCGGATATGTTGCCGGAAGGTTGATCACCACGGAGCGTTTGCCCATTGTGCCAAGAGCATCAAATAAGGTACGGCAGCGTACGTCCAAAAAAGTTGGAAAAACAAGGGAATGCGTGGATGAAATGTCTGTGAATCCATAGATGCCGTGGTGGCAAGGAGACTTCCCTGTCGCAAAGCTGGTCCACGAAACTGATGATATGGGCGGCAGGGGAACTTCCATGGCGCCAAATGCGCCGTGTTTGGCAAGATTATGCAGATATGGCATTGCTCCCTGCTGCATCAGGGCAGACAGCATAGAGTAAGGAACGCCATCAAGACCAATAACAAGTGCTTTCTGCTTCACGCGAAGTGCCTCCGATGGAGAAATCATATCCCACGAAACAGGAACGCGATGGTTTCGAGAAGGATCGTCAGATCGAGGAAAAAGGAACGGTTTCGGATGTAATAGAAGTCATACTCAAGATTGTCATGAATCGCCTGGTGCCGATCCACACTGATTTGCCACAGTCCTGTAATACCAGGCTTCACGCGCAGCCGTAGTCGCTGTTCTTCTGTATATGTTTGTGTGATGAAGGGCATTTCCGGCCTGGGGCCAACCAGACTCATATCCCCGCGCAACACATTGAACAGCTGCGGCAATTCATCCAAACTGGTTTTCCTGAGAATACGGCCAATTTTTGTAATCCTGCAGTCATCGCTAGAGGAAGGAGTTTGTGCATATGGGTCTGCTGTGCAGTGCATGGTGCGAAACTTATACATTTGGAATGATTTTCCGTGCAATCCTGTGCGCGCATGTGAGAAAAAGGGAGAGCGCCGATCTTGCAAAAAGACAGCTAGCGCGATGACAAACAGTAGCGGTGAGAGAATCGTCAACAATGTGAGGCTGCCGATGATGTCCAGGCAGTTTTTGGAGAAAGCGTAAAACGCATGGGGGCGTGGTTGGAATCTGACAATGGGTATGTCGCCAAGCACAGTTGCGTGAATTTCATATACTGAATATCCGTGCAGGTTGGGGACAAAGCTCATCTCAAGATTAAGGCGTTTGCATAACGCTGCAATGCAGTGAAGCTTCTCTTCAGAAATGTTGGAAATTGCAATGATCAATTCCTCAGCTTGCCGCTGAAGGGCAATTTCCTCAAGATCATTGAAGGACCCAAGCACGGTACAGCTGGTCTTCTGCATTAATCCCGAAGAGTGAAACGTGATCCCAAACTTGGCAGGGTCATCATCAAGAAAGGCCACGGGAACAAGACTATGGCGCGAGGATCCAATGATGGAGAAGAGGGTGCGGCCGAGTGTTCCGGCACCATAGATGATGATGCGCTTCCCGGAACGAATTTTTAAAAACAGTAATCGGTGGTGTAGATAAATGTGTCCATAAAAAATAATGATTGCAGTAACGATGAGTGATGCTGCAAAAAATTGGAGTTGCTCTTTTGAAAGGAATGGGTAAAGCAATAACATCAACACGGCAATACCGAAGCACAGTCCTTTGAGCGTACGCTTTGAATGTTCAATGTCAAGAAAGCTCTTCTCATCGTTGTATACACCTGCCACCGCAAGGGCGAGTATCCAAAGCAACCCAACCACTGCCGTATGTACCAATAAAACGCCGGGATCCTCATGATGGGATGCTTGGCCAAACGCAATAATTCTGATGAAATAATGCACCAAGATGGTAAAAAATATAGACAGGAAGTCAAATGCGATCAGCGCAACCGTAAAAAGAGAAGTGCCCCGATGCGTGGGAGTGTGCAGTAGTGAATGGATCATGCGCATCTCAAAAAGCTTGCGAGAAAATTGGCCAAATGTCATTGCTTTTGATACCACTTCCCGGGGCTTTTGGCTAGACCGCATTGAGTTGGCGCTGATTATGAACGCCTAGCAACGTGATTTGAGAGGGGATGATGAAAATTGGCATTGATTTGCACGCAGTGCATCAACTGATGCAGGGGTCACGGACATATATTTATCAGCTTGCCATGCATCTTGCGAGTCTGGAAGATTCAATTGAATTGGTATTTTACGTTCCAGAGATAGCGTATGATAAATTTCAATATCTATCTTTCAAGGGGCATGTCACTTGCGAGACGATACCACATTCGCGAATTGGACGTTTGCTGACAAAATTTCCGAGGCAATGCGCCCGAAGCGGGATTGAGTTGCTGCATGTGCAGTACATCGCTCCTTTTGGTCTGGCTATGCCGTATGTTGTTTCGCTTCACGACATACTCCACGAAACATATCCCCAGTTTTATCCCTGGAAAATCCGGCGTCTTA
>JAIWOE010000307.1 GCA_020217165.1 Desulfovibrio sp.
CGCCACCAAATCACCCCTGGACTCCCTGCGTGCCGTGGTGTTTGCCGACCAGGACTTCCTGACCAACCGCTATGCCAAGGTCTACGGCAACCTGGACCTGGCCCGCAATGCCATGAACTGGCTGCTGGAACGCGAAGGGCTCATCGTGGTGCGCAAGCCGGACGTACCCAACGTGTTCCTCACCCTGTCCGCCGGGGAGCGGCTGTTGCTCTCCTGGTTCCCCCTGGTGCTGCTGCCCCTGGCCATGTTCGGGCTGGCCCTGGCCATGGCCCTGGTGCGCAAGCGGACGCGGTAGGAGGTACTCCGTGAAACGACTGGCCATTCTCTTCGTGCTGGCAGTGGCGGCCTGGGGGGCCTATTCCCTGATGCCGGAGCCGCAGGAGCCCCCGGCCCGGCCCGCCGTGGCCTGGCCGCGCCTGGCCCCCGAACAGCTGGTACGGGCGGAATCCACCGCCGGCAACGGCACGTTTGTCCTGGAAAAGGATCAGGGAGACTGGTTCGTCACCGCCGCCGGCTCCCCTCGTCGTTTGCGGGCCGACCGCGCCAAGGCCGAGGCCCTGGCCAACTTCTTCAACGCCAATCCGCCCCGCCGCAGCCTGGCTGAGGTCAACCTGCAGGACCAGAAGCAGGCGAAGGCCTATGGCCTGGACGCCCCGGTCAAACAACTCACCCTGGCCGACAACGGCACCCGCTACACCCTCACCTTCGGCAGTAAAAACCCCGCCGGCGATGCCGTGTACGCCACCCTGGAGCAGACGCCCCGTCCAGAAGGCAACCACACGGGCACGGTGTACCTGCTGGCTGCCACCTGGCTGGAACAGGCCGCCAAGGCCGAGGCCTATTATGACCTGCGCCTCACCAACCTCATGGCCCAGAACATCACCCGCATTCGCGTGGACAACAAGGATATCCCCGTGGAGTTGCAGCGCACTGGCCCGGCGCAGTATGCCTTTGTGCAGCCGGAGGACTACGCGCCCCATGCCGTCTCGTCCCTGGATGCCGAACGCCTGCTGCACGACGTGGCCAGCATCAAGGGCCAGCTGGCGCCGTCCCAGGCCGCCCTGCCAACCAACGCCACGGCCATGCTCAGCCTCTCCCTGTGGCCCATGGGGTCGGAACAGCCACAAAGGGTGCAGTTCTATTCCATCCCGGAAAATCATCTGCAATATTATGCCACCAGCGACTGGCAACCCGCCCTGCTCACCGTGGACCGCACCACCCTGTTCAAGGTGGCGCCAGACCCCTTTCTGCTGCGTGACCGTCGGGTGTTGACCCTGGATCCGGCCACGGTGCACACCCAACGGCTGACCTTTTTTGAAGAGGAGGGTTTGACGCCGCGCCAAGTCGTGCTTATGCGTCATACTGGCGATCGCCCGGCGGAGGACCTTCCCTCAAGAGACTGGACGCGACAGGATTCAAACGCTACAGTCCCCGGCCTGGATCTGCTCCTGTGGCGACTCTCGGAGAGCACCTTCGAGGCGGACCCTGCACCCCGCCGGCCGGAATCGGCCCGCGACGTGCTGCGGTGGGCCTTGTTGGCCGCCAACGGGACCGCCCTGGCGGAGGTGGCCTTTGCCCTAGACCCCGGCCTGCCCGAGGGGCAGTGTTGGCTCATCCCGGACCGGCACGCCAGCGGGGCTCCCGAAACGAACGGAACACAGGGGCAGGAACCATCCTACCCCGTGGCGGACGACGTCCTGCAGCAAGCCCTGGAGATGGTGTTCCGCAACGGCAACCAGACCCATGCCAATCCCAACCATGCATGGTAAATTCCATCCGCATCCCCCTGGGATGCCTTGTTTTTCAAGGAGCGCACATGGCCCGCATCACCGTTGAAGACTGCCTGGAACAGGTGGACAACCGCTTTCTGCTCGTCCAGATGGCCATCAAGCGCGTACGGCAGTACCGCGACGGCTACGAAGCCCTCATCGATTCCAAGAACAAGGAAATCGTCACCGCCTTGCGCGAAATTGCCGAGGCCAAGGTGCTGGTGACCGACGAATTCCATCAGCCCCAACTGTAAGCATACGTCGCCATGACCACCACTCGCGATTATTATGACGTCCTCGGCGTGGAGCGCGGCGCCTCCGACGAGGACATCAAAAAGGCCTATCGCAAAAAGGCGTTCGAATTCCACCCGGATCGAAACCCTGGAGATGCCGAGGCCGAACGCCAATTCAAGGAGGCCGCCGAGGCCTATGAAGTGCTGCGCGATCCGGACAAGCGCGCCCGGTACGACCGTTTCGGCCATGCTGGGGTGGATGCCAACGGCTTCCACGGCTTCTCCTCCACCGAGGACATCTTCTCCACCTTTGGAGACATTTTCTCGGATTTCTTCGGCTTTTCCTCCATGGGCGGCGGTCGCCGCGGGCCACGCCCCCAGCCCGGGGCAGACCTGCGCTACAACCTGCGCATCTCCTTCCGCGAGGCCGCCAAGGGCACGGAAGTGACCCTCAACGTGCCCAAGGAGGTGCCCTGCGAGCATTGCGGCGGCAACGGCGCCGAGCCGGGCCATCCGCCGGAAACCTGCAAGCAATGCGGCGGCGCGGGGCAGATCCACCAGTCCCAGGGCTTCTTCCGCATCGCCGTCACTTGCCCCATCTGTCGCGGCCAGGGCACAGTGGTGACCACGCCGTGCTCCGAATGCCGGGGCCGCGGGGTGAAGCAGCAGGAAAAGGAACTCTCCGTGCGTGTGCCCGCCGGGGTGGACAACGGTTCCCGCCTGCGCCTGCGGGGCGAGGGCGAGCCGGGCATCCACGGCGGCATCCCCGGGGATCTGTACGTCATCATCAGTGTGGAGGAGGACAAGGTCTTCCGCCGTCAGGGCCAGGACCTGATCTACTCCACGGACATCAGCTTTGTGCAGGCCGCCCTGGGAGACAAAATCGAGGTCCCCACCCTGGATGAGCCCCTGCGCATGGAAATTCCCAAGGGCGTGCAGTCCGGCGATGTCTTCAAGCTCAAGGGCAAGGGCCTGCCGTACCTGGGCTCCACCCACACGGGCAACCTGCTGGTGGAGGTGAAGGTCAAAACTCCCACCAACCTCACCAAAAAACAGGAAGAACTGCTGCGCGAGTTCCAGCGCCTGGAAGAGGACCGGCCCCTGAAAAAGGTCAAGGATTTCATCAAGAAGGCCGGAGAGGCCCTGGGTGGCTGACTGTCCCGGCGCACCGCCGCACGGGCTGACTGAGACTGGACATGCTGAGGAGGGGATGTGAGCGAGACCGGCACCGGCTTTACGCATTTGGATGAACAGGGCCTGGCCCGCATGGTGGATGTGGGCGCCAAGGCGGAGACCCG
>JAIWOE010000308.1 GCA_020217165.1 Desulfovibrio sp.
TGGCATGTCTGCCAGGGCCGCACCCGGCGACTTGTTCTTTCTTTATCCCGTACATGTCCGCAATGGCCAACATTCGCGAGCATGTGTCCTGGATCGGCAAGGATAAGACCGCCAACACCCGAAAGGCTGCGGATCTTATTGCCATGTCAGTGGCCAAACTGGCGCAGAACAAGCCGCTCATCCCCAAGAGCTTCCAGATCAACAAGCGCGTGCTGGTCATCGGCGGGGGCGTGGCTGGCATCCAGGCGGCCCTGGATTGCGCCGATGGCGGGCTGGATGTGGTGCTGGTGGAAAAAACCACCTCCATCGGCGGCAAGATGGCCAAGCTGGACAAGACCTTCCCCACCGTGGACTGCTCCAGCTGCATCCTCGGCCCCAAGATGGTGGACGTAGCCCAGCACGACAACATCACCCTCTATGCGGCCAGCGAAGTGGCGGAAATCGGCGGCTACGT
Source organism: Desulfovibrio sp. (assembly GCA_020217165.1). Lineage (GTDB taxonomy): Bacteria > Desulfobacterota > Desulfovibrionia > Desulfovibrionales > Desulfovibrionaceae > Megalodesulfovibrio. The sequence goes on from JAIWOE010000308.1 coordinate 455, forward strand.
GGGCAACTTCACCGTGCAGATCAAGAAGAAGCCCACGTACGTGGACTGGGAAGCCTGCACTGGCTGCGGCCTGTGCATGGAAAAATGCCCGGCCAAGAAAACCCCCGATATCTTCAACGAGCAGGTGGGCACCTGCACCTCCATCAACATTCCGTTCCCCCAGGCCATCCCCAAGAAGGCCAGCATTGAGGCCAGCACCTGCATCAAGCTCACCAAGGGCAAGTGCGGCATCTGCGAGAAGGTCTGTCCCACCAAGGCCATCCGCTATGACATGCAGGAAGAGATTGTGACCGAAAACGTGGGCGCCATTGTGGTGGCCACGGGCTACGACCTGATGGACTGGACCGTCTACAGCGAGTACGGCGGCGGCAAGTATCCCGACGTCATCACCTCCCTGCAGTACGAGCGACTGCTCTCGGCCTCCGGCCCCACCGGCGGGCACATCAAGCGCCCCTCCGATGGCAAGGAGCCCAAGAACATCGTCTTTGTGCAGTGCGTGGGCTCCAGGGACAAGAGCGTGGACCGGCCCTACTGCTCCGGCTTCTGCTGCATGTACACGGCCAAGCAGGCCATTCTGACCAAGGACCACATTCCCGACTCCCAGAGCTACGTGTTCTACATGGACATCCGCGCCCCGGGCAAACTCTATGACGAGTTCACCCGCCGGGCCATGGAAGAATACGGCGCCCGCTACATCCGCGGCCGCGTGGCCATGGTCTACCCCAAAGGCGACAAGTTGGTGGTCCGCGGGGCGGACACCCTGGCCGGCGCACAGGTGGAAATCGACGCCGACCTGGTGGTGCTGGCCGTGGGTGCGGAAGCCGCTGCCGGCTCCCCGCACCTGGCGGAAAAGCTGCGCATCTCCTACGACAAGTACGGCTTCTTCATGGAGAGCCATCCCAAGCTGCGGCCGGTGGAAACCAACACCGCCGGCGTGTACCTGGCTGGCTGCGCCCAGGGCCCCAAGGACATTCCCTCCTCCGTGGGCCAGGGTTCCGCCGCCGCCTCCAAGGTGCTGGGGCTGTTCTCCAAGGACACCCTGCAGAGCGATCCGCAAGTCTCCGTTGTGGACATCAAGCGCTGCGTGGGCTGCGGCAAGTGCATCATGACCTGCCCCTTTGGCGCCATCAAGGAAGTGGACTTCCGGGGCCAGCCCAAGGCCGAAGTCATCGAAACCGTGTGCCAAGGCTGCGGCATCTGCACGTCCACCTGCCCGCAGGGAGCCATCCAGCTCTCGCACTTCACCGACAACCAGATCCTGGCGGAAGTCAACGCCCTGTGTCCGCCGACATTGTCTGCAGACGCGGCGCTGCTGGAGCGCGTCAAGGAGGAGGTCGAGTAATGTCCCAGGAACTCAGAATCGTCGGCTTTCTCTGCAACTGGTGCTCCTACGGCGGCGCGGACACGGCCGGTGTGGGCCGGTTCACCCAGCCCACGGACCTGCGCATCATCCGCGTGCCCTGCTCGGGCCGCATCGACCCCCTGTTCATCCTGAAGACGCTGGTCAACGGCGCCGACGGGGTGCTGGTATCCGGCTGCCACCCGCGCGACTGCCACTACGCGGAAGGCAACTTCTACGCCCGGCGGCGTCTGGAGGTGGTGCACCGGTTCATGCCCATTCTGGGCATTGACCCGCGGCGCTTCTCCTACACCTGGGTCTCCGCCTCGGAAGGCCAGCGCTGGCAACACGTGGTGACCACCTTTACCAATGAGATCCACGCCCTGGGCCCCGCGCCCAAGATTGCCGGCAACCCCATGGAAAAACTCGGCGCCCAGGCGCAGGCCGTGTAAGGCCACCAGGCCCTTTTAAGGGAGGACGACCGTGTCTCATCTTGAACAACTCAAGGCCGCCATCAAAGAACGGCTTCCGGAGCTGGAGATGGTCATCGGCTGGGGACAGGGCTTCGATGCCTTGCACGCCACGCCCATCTTCATGAAAACCCCCGAGGATGTGGACAAGCTCCTCTGGGGTCCCCTCAACGTGCACAACACCGCCACCTACCTCACGGCTTACAAAGGCAAAAAGGTGGGCGTGGTGGTCAAAGGCTGCGACAGCCGGTCCATCATCGAGCTGTTGCAGGAAAAACTGCTCAATCGCGAGGACGTGGTGGTCTTCGGCGCGCCTTGCAGCGGCGTTGCCGACCTGACCAAGATCAAAAAAGCGCTTGAGGCCAAGGGATTGGATATGGGCCGCGTCAAGGCCGTCTCCCTGGCGGGCGACACCCTCACCCTGTCGGTCGCCGGGCAGGACGTGGCCCTCTCCCTCAAGGCCATGGCCGCCGAAAAATGCGGGCGCTGCCAGTACCACAACGCCCTGCTTTCCGATGTCTTCGTGGGCGAGCCCCTGCAGGAAAGCGCCGCGGACAATTACGAGGACGTGGCGGCCTTCGAAGGCAAGTCCATGGACGATCGCATGGCCTTCTGGAAACAGGAAATGGAACGCTGCATCCGCTGCTATGCCTGCCGCAACGCCTGCCCCATGTGCGTGTGCCGCGACCACTGCATTGCCCAGAGCCGCGAGCCCGGCTGGGTGAGCCAGCGCGACGACGTGTCTGAGAAGTTCTTCTTCCAGATGATCCACGCCATGCACCTGGCCGGCCGTTGCACCGAATGCGGCGAGTGCCAGCGCGCCTGCCCTGTGGATATCCCGCTGCTTTTGCTCAAGCGCAAGCTGAACAAAGAAATCAAAGAGCTCTTCGACTACCAGGCCGGGACCAAAATCGACGCCAAGCCGCCGCTTTTGGCCTTCAAGGTGGAGGAAGAGAATATCAATGAGAGAGGGTGGTAATGGCCAATCCCATGAAATTCCTC
>JAIWOE010000309.1 GCA_020217165.1 Desulfovibrio sp.
GTCATTACCGGGGAACCGTCCCTGGAATCGGCCACCGAGGCCCTGCGCCTGGGCGCCCATGACTACATCTCCAAACCCATCAACCGGGATTCCCTGCTGCACAGCGCCCGCGTCACCCTGCGGCACAAGGCCCTGCAGGATGAAAAACGCCATCTGGAGCAGGAAAAGGAGTTGTTTCGCCTGCATCTGGAAGCCATTTTCCAGAGCATTTCCTCGGCCATCATCACGGTGGACCAGGATATGCGCATTATCCGCGCCAATGCCGCCACCCACAGCGTGCTGGGGCTGAACCCGGACCTGCTGCCCGGGCAGCCCTGTGGGATAGCCATGGGAGAACGGCTGAAGGCCTGCGCCGAAGTAGTGCGCCGGACCTTGCGCCAGGCGCCGGTGCGGGAATTTCGCGTGGAACTCCCCGCCGAGGGGGACGGCCCTCCCCAAACCCTGATGCTGGACTGCTCCCCCTTGCATGATGCCGACCAGCGTCAGCTGGGCGCCGTGCTGCTGGCGCGGGACATCACCCGCCTAGCCGGCCCGGAACGCGCCCTCCAGGAGCGGACCAGTTTTCGCAAGATCATTGGCAAAAGCAAGAGGATGCTGGAAATTTTTCAACTGGTGGAAGCCCTTTCAAAAACAGATACCTCCGTCCTCATCACAGGCCCCAGCGGCACGGGCAAGGAGCTGGTGGCCGAAGCCCTGCACACTCACGGCCCGCGGGCCTCGCAGCAGCTGGTCAAGGTGAACTGCTCCGCCCTTTCGGAAAACCTGCTGGAAAGCGAACTCTTTGGCCACGTGCGCGGCGCCTTCACCGGCGCGGTGCGGGACAAGGTGGGCCGCTTCAAGCTGGCGCACCGGGGCACCATTTTTCTGGATGAAATCGGTGACATCTCCCCCCGCATCCAGCTCAACCTGCTGCGGGTGCTGCAGGAAAAAGAGTTTGAGCGCGTGGGCGATACCGAAACCATCAAGGTGGATGTGCGTATCATCGCCGCCACCAATGTAGATTTGCGGGAAAAGGTCCGGCGCGGGGAATTCCGGGAAGATTTGTACTACCGCCTCAAGGTGGTGGAACTGCAGCTCCCCGCCCTCAGGGACCGGCGCGAAGACATCCCCCTGCTCCTGGAGCACTTTCTGACGCTGTTCGCCCGGCAACTGGACAAGCGTATTGACGGCGTTTCCGAGGAGGTGCAGGCCATGTTCATGGCCTACCATTGGCCGGGCAATGTCCGCGAATTCAAGCACGCCATCGAGCATGCCTTCATCCTGTGCAGGGGGGAACGCATTGAGGTGGAGCACCTGCCCCGGGAAATCCGGGAAGCCACCCCGCCCAGCATCATCGCGCCGGGAATCCAGTCGCACCTGGACGAACACGCCCTGCGCGAGGCCCTGGTGCGCACCGGCGGCAACAAGGCCAAGGCCGCCCGAATACTCGGCATCAGCCGCCAGACCATCTATCGAAAGCTGGACGAGTACGACATCCAGGAATGACGGCCCAGACGTGCAGGCAGACGGCCAGCCCCGGCGTGTTGACACAGTGGGGCTGGCCAAAGTGGGACGAAGGCCTACGCTGCGCAGCCCTCCTCGGCCATGACCGCTGCTGGCTCCGTGGCCAGGCGATAGGCGACCAGATCCTCCACACTCAGGACGATGAAGCCGTGGCGCTCGGCAAAGGCCACGATTTCCGGGGTGCGGGCCATGGTGCCATCGGGATTGGTCAGCTCGCACAGCACGCCGTAGGGGGCCAGGCCGGCCAGGCGCATCAGGTCCACCGTGGCCTCGGTGTGGCCGCGGCGCTCCAGCACCCCGCCGGGGCGGGCCCGCAGGGGAAACACGTGCCCCGGCCGGCGCAAGCAGGCGGGGGTAGCATGCTCGGCCACGGCCGCCCGCACCGTACGCACGCGATCCGCCGCGGAAACGCCCGTGCTCACGCCATGGGCGGCTTCCACGCTCACGGTAAAGGCCGTCTGGTACCGGCTGGAATTGTCCTGGACCATCATGGGCAGTTCCAGAGCGCGGACTTTCTCGTCCGTCAGACACAGGCAGACGATGCCGCTGCACTCGCGGATGAGCATGGCCATCTGGGCCTCGGTGAGGGTCTGGGCCGGGAAGATGAGGTCGCCTTCATTCTCGCGGTGTTCATCATCCACCACCAGCACCCCACCGCCGCCAGCCAGCACGGCCAGGGCGCGCTCCACCCGTTGCATGGGGGTTCCGAAACGATCCAACAGCGTCTGATTCATGGGCTCTTTCCTCACTGCTGAAGGGCCAGAATCAGGGCATGGGAACAGACAGACCGCCGCCCAAGCACGCACCATGGCACACCGCGGCCGCCGGAGCCTGTTCAAGGCGTGCCCGGCGCGCACCTCGGCCCATCCTGCGAACAGGCGACCGCCTTATCCTCTTCCATCCGGACTGTTACCGTCGGCTCTGGCCTTGCACCAGATCTGCTGGACCCTGCGCCGGCACCACCGTCCCGGCACAGGCGCTCGCGGGCTCTCCGGGCACGACGCCGACCGCCGACCCCGAAATACCGCCGGTGGGGAATTGCACCCCGCCCTGAGAATAAGTGAGATGTGCATGCGTCAGGGAGGCAGGCGTTGTCAAGAAAAAGGGCTCACCCTTCCCCGCCGGACAGGCCGTACACCGTGCGCATCCAGGCCGCAGTTCGCGCAAGGCCCTCGCGCAGAGAGACGGTTTCCGTCAACCCCAGGTCTTCCCGGGCCCGGGACGCATCCACGAGCTTGCGGGTGGTGGTCAGCCGTTCGCTCTCCTTGAACTGCACCAGGGCGGGGGAGGCGCCGGTGACTTCCAACACCAGCTCCGACAATTCCTCGATGGTGTGCAGGGTGGTGCCAGCCAGATTGTACACCGTGCCCGGCACAAAATGCCCGGCCACGCGCACCAGGGCGCGCACCGTGTCCTCCAGGTAGGTGGAGGTGCGGCTGTGGCCTCGGAACACGGTCCACGGCAAGCCGTGCAGGGCACAATACAGGAACCGGCAGTTCACGGACCGGTACGGGCTGTACCACTCCCCGGGGCCGTAGGTGTTGAACAGGCGGATGATCACCGTCTGCGTGCCGGACAAGGTCGCGGCATTGCGCAGCTGCATCTCGTTGACCCATTTGGTCATGGCGTAGTCGTTCATCTGCTGGATGGGGTACTCGTCGGGCACGGATTCCACCATCAGATCCGGATAATCACCATAGACCTCGGAGGAGGAGAAATGCACCAGCCGAAACCCCAGGGCCTC
>JAIWOE010000310.1 GCA_020217165.1 Desulfovibrio sp.
ATGGCCCACGCCCACGCCGGCGCAGAACAGCTTCATGCCGCCGCCGGTGCCGGTGGATTCAATGGTGGGCGTCTTGAACTTGCCGCCCTTGCCAAAAGTTTCAGCCACCACGGTGGAGAAGGGGTACACCGTGGAGGAGCCCACAACCTTGATGGTGTCCCTGGCGGCCTGGGCATGGGCAAAGTTCACGCTGGTTGCCAGCAGCATGGCGGCCGCTGCGACGGTGAGACCTTTCAACATGTTGGTTCCTCCTTGAGGAGCGGTTGTGCAGAGCACGTGTTGTTTGCGTTATTGTATGCCAAACTGCCGGGCAGCTCCGTGGCATTGCGGAACTGCCGGCAACTTACCAACGACGTTCGAATTTCTTGCGCAGGAACACGGCCAGGGCGTTCATCGCCAGCAGGAAGGCCAGCAGCACCAGAATGGCCGCACTGGTTTTTTCCCGGAAACCGCGCTCCGGCGAGTCCGACCACAGGTAGATTTGCACCGGCAGGGCCGTGGCGGCATCCGTAATGCCCTGAGGTACGTTCACGATGAAGGCCACCATGCCGATCATCAGCAGTGGCGCCGTCTCCCCCAGGGCCCGGGCCATGCCGATGATGGCCCCGGTGAGCATGCCCGGCAGGGCCAGGGGCAGCACGTGGTTGACCACCGTCTGCAACTGGGAGGAGCCGATGCCCAGGGCCGCCTCCCGGATGGAGGGAGGCACGCTCTTCAAGGCCGCGCGCGAGGCGATGATGATGACCGGCAAGGTCATCAAGGTGAGCACCAGGCCGCCCACCAGCGGGGCCGAGCGTGGCAGCCCGAAGAAGTTCAGGAACACCGCCAGCCCCAGCAGGCCGAACACGATGGAGGGCACGGCGGCCAGGTTGTTGATGTTCACCTCGATGAGGTCCGTCCACTTGTTCTTGGGGGCGAATTCCTCCAGATACACCGCTGCCGAAATGCCGATGGGGAAGGACAGCAGCAGGGTGATGGCCAGGGAGTAGAAGGAGCCCATCACCGCGCCCCAAATGCCAGCCTGCTCGGGCTCGCGGGAATCGCCAGTGGTCAGGAAGACCTTGTTGAAACGTCGCTCCAGCAGCCCGCGATCCTTGAGGGAGTCCACCAGGGCAATCTGCCGGTCGCTCATGCGGCGTTCGATTTCCGGCACCTTGCGGTCGATGTGGTTCTTCACCAGCTGGTCCACGTCGTCATCGGCCAGCACCAACAGGGTCACGGTGCTGCCGATGAGGGACGGATCGGCCTCCACCGCCCGCTGCAGATCAAAGGGGGCGCTGTTGCTGACCAAGTTGTCGATCTCCCGCACTTCGCTGCGCCCGGTCACTTCGGGGAAGTAGCTACGGATGGCCTGCTTCACCAGCTGCGGATAATTGGCCGCCTGTAGGTTCTCGCTGTCGAATTCGGCCTCGGGCAGGGCCACCTCCAGCTTGAGGTAGGTCTGGGTGAAGGCGGGCACGCCGTCTGAAATGATGGTCACGAACAACAACCCCAGAAAGGCCAGGCTGATCAGGATGGCGGCGGCGCCGTACAGACGGAAGCGCTTTTCCGCAGCGTAGCGCTTGGCCAGTCCGGCATTGACGATGTCGATGGGCCGCGGCGTGTTGGCAGGGGCGGAATTATTCATACTGTTCCCGGTACTTGCGCACCACGTGCAGGGCGAAGATGTTCAGACACAGGGTCACCACAAAGAGCACCAGGCCCAGGGCAAAGGCCGCCAGAGTCTTGGGACTGTCGAATTCCTGGTCTCCGATGAGCAGGGTGACAATCTGCACCGTCACGGTGGTGACCGTCTCGAAGGGATTGAGGGTCAGGTTGGCCGAGAGTCCCGCAGCCATGACCACGATCATGGTTTCCCCGATGGCCCGGGACATGGCCAGCAGCACCGAGCCCACAATGCCTGGCAGGGCCGCGGGGAGCACGACCTTCTTGACCGTCTCCGAAGGCGTGGAGCCCAGGGCCAGGGCGCCGTCGCGCAGGGATTGCGGCACGGCGTTGATGACGTCATCGGACAGGGAGGAGACAAAGGGGATGATCATGATCCCCATCACCAGCCCGGCCGCCAGGGCGCTTTCCGAAGACACGCTCAGCCCCAGGGAGCCACCCATGTCCCGGATGAACGGGGCCACGGTGAGGGCGGCAAAGAAGCCGTACACCACGGTGGGAATGCCGGCCAGGATCTCCATGAGGGGCTTGGCCACGGCGCGGAACCGGCGGGAGGCGTATTCGGACATGAAAATGGCGGCCATCAGCCCGATGGGCACGGCCACCACCATGGCGATGAAGGAAATGAGCGCCGTGCCCACGAACACCGGAACTGCCCCGAAGGCACCGGAGCCGCCCACCTGATCCGCCCGGATGGCCATCTGCGGGCTCCACTCCAGGCCAAAGAGGAACTCCTGCACCGGAATGATCTTGAAGAAGCGGATGGCCTCGAACAACACTGACAGGACAATGCCCACGGTGGTGAAAATGGCCAGCAGGGAACAGGCGATGAGCAGCCACTTGACCAAGCGCTCCACCTTGTTGCGGGCGCGCAGCCTGGGGGTGATGCCCCGGCGGGACAGCAGCAGGCCCCCTCCGGACAACACCAGGCACAGGCCCAACAACATCGCCCTGGAATAGACGCGCAGGCGGATGAATTCGTCCGCCGCCTTCTGGATTTCCGGGGAGGGCTCGCCGCTGAGAATATTGCCGCTCACCAGGTTCTTGACGTCATTCACCACCAGTCCCAACTGCTGGGAAGGCAGGGCCTGCACTTCCGCCGGCAGGTGGGAGACTACCATCCCGGTGATGACGCGCATCTCGCACGCCTGCCAAACCACAAACAACAGGATGGCCGGCCCGAAACACCACAACGCCGTAAGGGCGCCGTAATAGGAGGGCCGCGAGTGTAGATGACGCAGGCCCGCAGCCCCGCCAGCCACGGCAAAGGCCCTGTTCCGGCCGAGCGCATACGCCACGGCGCTCAAGGCAAGCAACAATAGCAAGATGACATACGCTGGAATCATGAACAGCTCGGTGCCGTGTGCGCTTCTGGAATGCCCGGAAGGTTCAGGTTCGTGTTCAGGGGGCTTTTGGCGTGAGCCAGGCGTCAGCCACACTCCCCCTCGCACCCGCAGACCATACCAAGCGAGAAAGATGACCACGTGACGGAACGTCACGGTTCGGCAACAGTTCTGTGACGATTTGATGACAAAATGTCCGGTCGCAAAAAAACGGGCCGGCAAGGGGCCAG
>JAIWOE010000037.1 GCA_020217165.1 Desulfovibrio sp.
GCGGAGCCGCAGCCCTGGCGACTCAGGGCGCCCGTGCTTCAGCGGGAGCTGGGGGACCCTCTGCCTGGCAGTCTTGACTACAAGGCCACTGCGCCTTCGGGTGCTTCCCAGGCCCAGGCACCGGCCCTGCCCCCCGTCCCTACCCAGAACGCCACCCCCGGCGCGGGGGCGGACAATACCAGCGCGTCAGCTACCGCGCCGAGCAACGCGTCCATCAGTGGGCAAAACGCCACCGGCTCCCTGGTGGAGAACACCCGCCGCGCCAAGACCCTGGAGGACAACACCGGCTGGATCATGACGCCGGAAGAAGCCCTGGCTGCCCTGGCCCCGCGGGACCCCGCCCCCGGCGAGGCAGCCAACGCCTCCAAACCCTACGTCCCGGACTTCGAGGCTATCATCAACAGCGGCCGCGCCGCCCTGGTCAACGGTGATTACGACGACGCCATCGCCATCTTCGAGGCCCTGCGGGTACATCCCCAACTGCCCAAAAAATTTGTGGAAGAGGTGCTCTACTCCCTGGCCGATGCCCACTTTGCCAAAGCCGGGAATGATTATCGCACCCACTTCGATACCCTCACGTCCACCCTCATCGCGGCCATGAACCAGAATCCCCGGTCGCCCCGCACCCCGGAAGCCCTGCTCAAGCTGGGCCTCATCAACCTGACCGTGGGGAACGGGCCCGAGGCCGACGCCTATTTTTCCATGCTGCTGCGGGAATTCCCCAACCACCCCAATGTGCCCCTGGTCTACTATTATCAGGGCAAGAATTTCTTCGATCACGGTCAGTTCCAGGAAGCTGCGGACAAGTTCCAGTACGTGGTCCAGCAGTTTCCGGATTCCCGCCACGTGCGCGAGGCCGCCGTGGGGCTGGCCGAAGCCCTCTACAAGCTCGGCTACGACGCCCAGGCCCTGCAGATTGTGGACTACATCGAAAAGCGCTGGCCGCGATTCTATGTGGAATATCCACCCATCCTCAAACTCAGCGGCGAGGTGGCCGCCCGCAACGCCGCCTGGGAACGCGCCCGCATCAATTACTGGACCTATTACAACCTCTCCCCCGATGGCGAGGATGCAGACATCATTCTTGCCCGCATCGGGGATGTGTACCTGGGCCAGAACAGCACCGCCGCGGCCCGGGAAATCTACCAGCAGGCCGCCTCCAAATACCCCAACAAGGATGGCGGACTCATCTCCCTCATGCGTCTGGCCGAAAACGGCGTGCACGACGCGCCCTCGGTGGAGGAGATGTTCACCGTGTTCGACAGGCCCTTCTCCACCCGGCCGGCGGACATCTACCAGCGCATCCTCGCGCAACACCCGGATTCCAGTCTGGCCCCCCTGGCCCGGCTCAAGCTGGCCATGTGGCGTCTATTCAACACCCAGGAGCGCGAAGCCCTGGCCGATGTGGAAGCCTTTCTCAAGGACTACCCCAGGCACGAACTCACGCCCCAGGCCATGGACGTGGCCGGGCAGGCCTTCCAGGCCGTCATCGCCAACCAGGTGGGCCAGGAAAACTTCCCGGGCATTGTGGTCCTGTGCAACGAATACCCCATGATTTCGGAGAATCTGGACCGCCTGCCACCGGCCACCCAGACGGCCATGGCCCTGGCCTTCTGGAAGACCGGCCAGCCCGCCCGGGCCCTGTCCATTGTGGACCCCCTGCTGGCCCGACCCGGCATGCCCGAGGAAAGCGAAATGGCCCTGCAGCTGGCCACCTCCATCCACCTGGAAAGCAAGGCCTGGGACAAGATCGTCGGCCTGCACGAAATCGTTCAGGACTGGGAACTCTCCCCCCGGGTCAAGGACGAATTCGATTACGCCCTGGCCCTGGCGTACGAGAACCTTCAGTCCCCGGAAAAAAGCCAGGCCATCTGGGAAGAACTGGCTGACAAGCAGGACCTGGGCGTAAAACGCATCGCCTATACCAAATATTTCCTGGCCATCGAGGCCCGCAAGCGCGAGAACCTCAAGGCCGCCTACGAACACGGCATGGACGCCCTCTCCTATTTCCTGGAAAGCGGCGAGGACCCGGGCAAGGTGATGGACCTGATGCACCTGCTCATGGACGTCTCCGATGTGGCCGGCCGCCCAAGGGACGCCCTCAAATGGGCCATTGAATACGGCAACCGTCTGGATCCTGCCGATTCCCGCTGGCCGGCCATGCGCTATCGCACGGCGCAGCTGTACAAAAAGGTGCAGGACGACGGCCAATGGCGGACCATTCTGGAAGAACTGGCCACCCAGATGCCCAACTCCCCCTTCGGGCGCATGGCGGCCATGGACCTCAAGGGCGCAACCCTGGAGGAGGGCGTGAGCCAGTACACCCCGCCACCGCCCCTGTAACAGGCTGGTCCAAGCCATTGACACTGCCTTGCGCGGTTCTATTTCAAGGGATGGTTGCCGACCAAACAGGAGCTCTGCGCCATGCCCACCCCCTCCGCCGATTCCCTGCACCGCCCCCCCGTGGTGGCCGGCCGGTTCTATGACGCCGTCCCCGGCCGCCTGGCCCAGGATGTGCGCGCCCGCCTTGCCCTTGGACAGCCCCTGCACGAACCTTCGCAGTTCCCGCATGGCCCCACCCTGCTGGCCATGGTGCCCCATGCCGGGTACGTCTATTCCGGCGACGTGGCCGGCAAGACCCTCGGGGCCGCCGCCCTGGCGGAAACCCTGCTCCTGCTCGGCCCCAACCACACCGGCCAGGGCGCGCCCCTGGCCCTGTGGCCCGGCGGCAGCTGGCGCATTCCCACCGGCGATGTGCCCGTGGACGAGGCCCTGGCCCGCGCCCTCCTGGATGCCGTGCCCCGCCTGACCCCGGACACCGCCGCCCACCGCGGCGAACACTCCCTGGAAGTGCTGCTGCCCTTCCTGCTCCAGGCCAATCCCGCCTGCCGCATCGTGCCCGTGGCCGTGGCCGAATCCAGCCTAGGCACCCTGCTGGCCGTGGCCCAGGCCATGGCCGGCGTGCTGCGATCCTGGCCGGCGCCGGTGAGCATCGTCGTCAGTTCCGACATGAGCCACTACCTGCCCCAGGAAACCGCCGCCGCCCAGGATCGCAAGGCCCTGGAGCGGGTGCTGGCCCTGGACCCCGAAGGCCTGCACGCCACGGTGCGCCGCGAACGCATCAGCATGTGCGGGGTGCTGCCCATGACCCTGGGGCTGGCCATGGCCCGGGAGCTCCGTGCGCCCGATGCCGCCCCGCCCCATCTGGTGGAATACACCACCTCCGGCCAGGTGAGCGGAGACTATGACCAGGTGGTGGGCTACGCCGGCGTGCTGGTGCCGGGGGCCTAGGGCCGGGCGCTTATGATCAACGACTGGCGCCGGGCGCCATTGCCAGACGCCGGCGCATGCGCTAAGGAATGCCGTTCGTCCGCCGCCTTGCGGCGAGGAGATGCCCCATGTCCGAGAATGCATTGTCCATGGTCCTCACCCACGGTCAGGATGGCGCCGAGCTCCGCGCCGCGTTTTTTCAGAACCATGCCCAACTGGTGGTGGATATTGCCCGGCACATCGCCCTGCGCCTGGCCGAAGGCGGCAAGATCCTGCTCTGCGGCAACGGCGGCAGCGCGGCAGACGCCCAGCACCTGGCCGCTGAATGGGTGAACCGCTACCAGATGGAACGCCCGCCACTGCCGGCCCTGGCCCTGACCACGGACACCTCCATCCTCACGGCCATCGGCAACGATTATGGCTACGAGCTGGTGTTCAAAAAGCAGGTCCAGGCCCTGGCCGGCCCAGGGGATGCCTTGCTGGCCTTTTCCACGTCGGGCAACAGCGCCAATGTCGTGCACGCCCTCAAGGCCGCACGGGAAAAGCGCTGTCTTACCGTGGGATTTTCCGGCGAAAGCGGTGGGGAGATGGCCCCGCTGTGCGATTATCTGGTGGCCGTGCCGTCCACCGTCACTGCCCTCATCCAGGAAGTGCACATCGCCGTGGGCCATTGCCTGTGCCGGCTGGTGGACCATTTCCTGTTCGAAGCGGTGCTGGAGCTGGAGCCGTATCTCTCGGCCAACGCCCCCCGTTTATAACCCATTTCCGCCGGATGCGCCGTGGATGCGTGGCGTGTCGGGTGAATGCATGCCGTTGAGGAGGATGCCATGCCGATTTTTGAATACCGCTGCGGCCAGTGCGGCCGCGAATTCGAAGAGCTGGTCTTCAAAGACGACACCGCCGTGCCCTGCCCCCAGTGCGGCGGCACGCAGACGGAAAAGCTCATGAGCTGCTGCCGGTTCAAGACCGGCCCGCGTCCCTTCCCGTACAAGGATCAGGCCATCCCGGCCCCGGCGCCCGGCCCGTCCTCGCGCAGCGCCTGCGCAAGCTGCAGCGGCGGCAGCTGCGCCACCTGCAAGTAGCCGGGCCTTCCATGCGCAGACTCGTCATCGCCACCCGCGGCTCCAAGCTCGCCCTTTGGCAGGCCAACCACATCAAGTCCCAGCTGGAACTGCGCCATGGCAACGCCGTGGCCGTGGAGCTGCTCATCCTCAAGACCAAGGGGGATAAGATCCTGGACGTGCCCCTGGCCAAGGTGGGCGGCAAGGGCCTGTTCGTCAAGGAAATCGAGGACGCCCTGCTGGATGGCCGAGCCGACCTGGCCGTGCATTCCATGAAGGATGTGCCCGTGGAACTGCCCGAGGGGCTGGTGCTGGGCATCGTGCCACCGCGGGAGCTCGTCACCGATTGCCTGCTCAGCGTGCACTGGCCCACCCTGGAAAGCCTGCCCCAGGGCGCGGTGGTGGGCACCTCCAGCCTGCGCCGGCAGTGCCAGCTCAAGGCCCTCAGACCAGACCTGCAGCTGGTGCACCTGCGGGGCAATGTGGACACCCGGCTGAACAAACTCCTGGCCGGGGAATTCGCGGCCATCGTCATGGCCACGGCCGGCATGCGCCGTCTGGGGCTCACGGCCCCGCACATGCAAGAGCTGGGACCGCCGGACTTCCTGCCCGCCGTGGGCCAGGGCGCCCTGGGGATCGAGTACCGCCAGGACTCCCCGGACCTCTTGGAATATCTTGGATTTTTAGACCATCCCCCCACGCGCATCACCGTGGAGGCAGAGCGGGGCTTCCTCACCGGCCTGAACGGGGGGTGCCAGGTGCCCATCGCCGCCCACGGCCTGCTGGATGGCAAAACCGTGCACCTTGAAGGGCTGGTGGCCGACCCCGACACCGGCGAGACCATCCGCCGCAGCACCCAGGGCCCGGCCCACCAGGCCTTTTCCCTGGGGCTCACGTTGGCCGAAACCGTGCTTGCCGCCGGGGGCAAGGCCATCCTGGACCGCGTCTACGCCGCCGGCCACGGCCTGGCCTGACCCCTTTTGAAACACACCAGGGAACCCGCGCCAAAGCCGGGTTCCCTGGTGTGAGTTCGTCATCAGCGCCATTGGACAACGGAAGGCAATCCATCCTGCTGCATCAGTCCACCTTGGCGTAGCGCTCTTCCACCACCAGCCAGCGGCCATCCTGCCGCAGCAGCCGCGTGGTGAACCGCGCCCGCACCTGGGCCGCCTCCTCGCCCTGCCCTTCCGAAATGCGCACAACGTACGTGCACCAGATCTCCTTGCCATGCAGGATGGGCTCGTCCACGGACAGCAGTTCGTGCCGCCTGTCGGCCAGGGCCCAGCCCTGCACCTTGCCGGGCAACATCTCCCGGAATACCGCCAGTGGCGCCAGGGCGTCGCGACCTTGGTCGGGAATCCAGGTCATCACCCGCGCCTCGGGATCATAACATGCCAGAATGGCCAGCACATCACGGGTGTTCTTGGCCCGCACCAGGGCCTCCACGGCCTGCCGCACCTCGTGGTGGATGGTGAGGGCGTTGATGGGCTCCACCCCGGCCGATGCAGGGGGCGTACTGGCGACAGGGGCACTTGCTGCGGGGGCACTTGCTGCGGGCGCACCGCCCACGTCCGGGATCGCCGGTCCCGCCGGTCCCGGAACCTGCTTTTCGGCGCAGCCCGCCAACAGGGCCGGCAGCAGGGCCGCCAGCAGGGTTGCCAGCAGAAAGACCGTCCGCCCTCCAGAGCCCGGGCCCGCCGCCCCGCCCTGGCGGCGGCTGTGTCGCATCATCATGGCATTGCTCCTGATTGAAGGATGGCTCCCCCAGGGGGATGCCCCGGGGGACTCCAACCTAAATAAATGTTGAGAATCAAACAAGTTGGAAATTTGTGCCAAAGTTTGCACACGGTGTCCAGTTTTTTGTTGACAACGATATTCAAAATCACTATGAACGATCTTGCCGACGGGGCTTGCCGTACGAGGCACATGCAACCCAGATGCATCACCCAAGCGCATCCGTTGCCCCCGCCCGGCGCGGTCTGCCACACCGGTTCAGACACGACCATGTGACCCGGCAGCAGGCAAGGCACGACATTTGTCAGGGAGTGGGGAGAACAGGACGGGGTGCTCGTTGCACGCAACTCACCCCGCAAGACTGCAAGGAGGGTTGACGCAACAATGCGCCCGGAATGCAACCGCGCCACCGCAGTTCCACGGCAGTCGGGCCGGCGCATCAGCAACGGCGCACCATGGTGGGCTCCTGAAACCTTGCATAGACAGAGCGAGGACATGGAAGGGTTGCCAGAACACAGACACGAAGGAAGGCAAGACGAGGAATCCGTCGTCGTCATTGTCAAAGGACTCGACCAGGGGCATGAGGTCATTTTGAATACCCTGGGCGCACTGTACAAGGATCTGTTCAACCATGATGGCTACGGCCAGCTGCGCATTGAAATGCGATTTTTGAAAAAGCGTCAGAAGGAAGTCATTATCCACTGCGGCAAGGATTACCGCTTTGTGGTGGACTTCCAGGGCGCGGAAGATGCCCCCCCGGCCCCAGGCACGCGGGCGGAGGGCGCCAAGGCCGCCTGCGGGGGGCCTGGCTGGTAAATGCACTGCGCGGCTGCGCGCCTGTGTGCCGCCGCGATGCAGACGTCCTGTTGGGCGAGGGGCCCAAGGACCTATACCAAAGGAGAGAAAATTCTGGTGCGCGCACGGTCCTGAGGGTGGACGACGCGAACCGCAGTTCTGCAAACCACAGGAGGCAGAACAATGTTGTCGATTCGTTATGGTCGTCGTACGTCTCAGTCCGGTTTCACCCTCATGGAATTGCTCGTCGTGCTGGTCATCCTGGGCTTCCTGCTCGGCATGGTCCTCCCCCGCCTCGGCAGCATCGCAGACAACGCCGTGGACACGGTCTGCGACTCCAACAACAAGGGCATCCGCTACTTCACCAAGCTCTACCTGGATGAAAAGGGTCGCTATCCCAATGACCTCATCAACCTGGTTGACCTGACCGACACCAACAATGAAATGTCGGTGAGCGATCTGACCACCGATGGCAAGGGCATGCTGCACCCCGATTTCGCCACACGCAACGGCTACACCGTGCGTGCGCTTGATGCCACCGAAGCCGCCGAACTCAAGAAGTGGGGCATCTCCAAGGTCCGCAACTACGTGGGCACCGGCGGCCAGAAGCTGGAGCGCGTGAGCATTGATGACGCCGGCGTGCTCGTCGCTTCCGTGGGCGCTCTGGCCACCACCCGTGCTGGCGCTGTGACTGCCATGAACACCGCCAAGGGCAACCCCTACTGGTACGGCCGCATCATGCTGGGCGTGGGCGAAACCTCCTCCCTCATCACCGAAGGCTACGTGCAGGCGGCCGCCCTCTGCCCCGGCGGCATCCAGAACGCCGACGTGGTGGAATACAATAACTACGTCCTCGTCCTGCCCCGCCTGGAATCCACCGTGGCCCTGCTCGGCGCAGCCGCCGTGGACTCCGCTGGCGACGTGGTGGAGTACACCCTCACCGAAGACGGCGCTGCCTCCGGCACCGCACGCGTCGAAACCATTACCCTGGAAGCCCAGGAGAAGTGGAACTTCGACATGTCTTGCCCCGAAGGCCACAAGTGGCCTGACAACGACAACGACGAGTGGACCGTTTCCTAACCTGACAGGCTGACCCAAATCGTCCCCGTCGTACCGAATCTCATACCACAGCCTCCAACCCTCTAGACTCCGGGACCGGCGACGCGGCGCCGGTCCCGGCATCCCATTCTGCGGCCGTGCAATCTGCAGCCCGGCGCCACGTGCGCCTTGAGGAGGGTCCGCCTGCATGCATGCTGTTCCGTACGCCCAGCCCGGCAATGCCGGCAATCCCGGGGGCCTGGGAGCCCGTGGGCTCAAGGCCCTGGGCCGGTTGAAGGGCAGCGTGGCCGGCGGGGCCGGCGTGTTGGCCCTGGTGATGGGGGAGCGCCTGTGCCAGGGGCTGGCCGTCCAGGCCCTGGGGTCCCGCATGCGCATCCTCCGCTTTGCCGAGGTGGAGGTCAACGCCCCACCCCTCAGGGTGCGGCCGCGCATCCAGGCCCTGCTCAACCGCCTGGACGCCACGGGCATCCCCATCCGCAACGTGGTGGTGGTGAGCCCGGAAGTGCGCGGCATGCAGCTGGATCTTTCCCTGCCGCCCATGACGTCCTCCCGCGGTAAGCGCAAGACGCCGGACCCCAAGACCATGACCCGCCTGCTCCTGCAGGCCGCCCGGGCCGAACTGGCCACGGGGCTGGACATCACGCCGGAACAGCATCTCATTTCCGTGCTCCCCCTGAGCCAGTCCGCCCAGGATGCCTTTGCCTTTGAGGACGAAGATGAGCACGCCCTGGCCAGTATCCCGGCCATGGCCTTTGCCATCACCCGCAAGCATTACGAGAGCCTCCACTCCATCCTTGCCGAATTCAAAAAAAATCTGCTGGGCGTGCTCCCGCCGGAGTGCTTTGCCTTTGCCACGGGGGAAGCCGTGGTCCAGCTGCCCTGCCCCACCGGCAACGATGACACCGGCGCCGAGGCCTGCCTTCCGGAAGACACGCAATGCCTGGTGTACAGCAACGGGTACGAGCTGCAGGGCGCACGGTTCAGCGAGGACGGCGTGGAGCGGTTCGCCCTGGAGGCCATCTCCCCGGGGGAACCCCTGGAGCTGGTGCTGCCCCGGCTCATGCAGCAACTGGTGGACCAGCAGGAATATTTGTCCGTGGTGCTGGGGGGCGTGCTGAAGGATGGCGACAAGACCCTGGACATCACCCCGGAGATGCTGCCGGACCTGGACCCTGCCTGGGGCGTGGACCGGCTGGCTGTGTATGGCGCCCCCGGGGAGCTGGACCGCATCGAATCCGCCGGCCCGCTGTCCCCGCGCTACATGCTGGCCGCGGGGGCGGCCGTGGCGGCCCTGCGCGGCAAGGACGCCACCCAGGCCATGCTGCTGCATTCCCGGGAATCCCTGCTTGGCCGGGTGCGGGAAAGCCCTGCCCTTGTCCCGGCGGCCATCGTGGTCATCGCCTTGCTGGCCATGGGCAGTCTGCAACTGCATGTGCGCATGAAAACGGCCTACCTCAACCTTTCCATGGCCTCCCTCAAGGAACAGAAGGAGGACATCGAGGCGGACGTCAAACGCGAGCGAGACCTGCAGACCCGGCTGAACACCCTCAAGCGCACTGTGGCGGAGCAGGAGCGGACCAAACAGCTGCTGACCGGTGAAATCGCCCTGCGCTCCCAGCGTCTGGCCCTGCTGCTGCGCGGGCTGGTGGTGGACACGCCGCAGGAGATCATGCTCACGCGGTTCGAGCAACTCTCCGACGAAGCTTATACCCTGGAGGGGGTGGGCACCTCCTCGGCCATCATCTCCCAGTACCTGCTGCAGCTGCGCAACACCCCCATCGTCAAGGACACCCGCCTGGTGAAAACCTCCCCGGCCAAGGTACCCACCGACCCCCGGCGCAGAACCGAAGAACAGGAAGCCACCCTGCTGGAATTCAGCATCCGCATCAGCCTTGAGGAGACGAAGTGATGGCCGCCATCGGCAAAAAACAGCGCATCCTCATGGCCGTGGGGCTGGACATCATGCTGGCCTTTGCCTGGATGCAGTATCTGTACGACCCCGCCACCAAGGTACTGACTAAAACAGTCAAGGATTACAACGCGCTGGTGGGAGAAATCAACACCCTGCAGGAAAACCCCGT
>JAIWOE010000311.1 GCA_020217165.1 Desulfovibrio sp.
GAACATGATGCACCCGAAGCGTTCCCCCAGGGCCAGCACATCCCCAGGCTCGGCCCGGCAGACAATGCGCCGCGCCACCAGCCCGGCAATCTGCACCAGGGTGGTGCGGCGGCCGTCCCCGCCTTCCAGGGTCAGCACGCAGCGTTCGTTGTGGATGCTGGCCTTGTCGAAGGAGGCATTGAAAAATTTGCCGGGATGGTGCTTGCGGTAGACCACTCGCCCTGGCACCGGCGCCCGGTTCACGTGCACATTGAAGACATTCATGAAGATGCAGACACGGGTGCGCAGCTGCCCGGACACGGGATCCGGTTGGCGGTCCACGGCGATGACCCGGCCATCCGCCGGGCTGATCACCACCGGCGCGTCCTGCTCGGTCACCTGGGGAATGCGGACGGGATCGCGAAAGAACCAAAGACTGAAAGCGGTGAACACCAGGCCGGGCACTGCCAGCGCCCCCCAGCCCAGCAAGGCAGCCACCAGGGTGGCGAATGCCGCAAGCGCGATGACAGGAAGGCCCTCCAGGGCCACACCGGGACGAGAAGGCTGCACCAGAATCCGCCTTTCCGGAAGGCTGTTGCCAGCAGACACCCCGTGCGTCCACCTGAGCCCTCCATGCTACAAAATACACATATGCCACAATCCTGCAACAATCAAGGCGAATCCGACATCATTCCCGGCGCGGCCCCCGTCCTCCGGCACAGCGGCCGGCACAACGGGGGCAGCCGGCACTATCCTTTGGCCTCAATGAGTTTTTTCAGCGCCTCCACGTCATCCTTGGTGGCCAGGCCCAGCTCGGCCACGGCCTCGCGCAGGGCCGTCTTCACGCTGGATTCCATGTCCGAGCGTTCCTTGGCGGCGCGTTCCTTGGCGTCATCCAGGAACTTTGCCGCCTCTTCACGGGAGAGCTTGCCGCGTTCTTCCAGGTCGTTGAGCAAGTCCTCCATCTTGTCCTTGGCCATGTAGGCGGCGCCCAGGCCGATGTAGAGCAAATCCTTGGGAAGCATGTGCATCTCCTTGGTAATACCATGGTGAAACAGGTGGGTATGGCCACCGCGCGCGGCAGCCGATGCATGGGGACGCAGAGGACCCAATATTCTGACTACCTTGACGCGCTCGTGATGGCAAGCCGCCGCACGGCCCTTGCCCTTCCCCGGCTTTGCGGCTAGGAGAAGGGCGTTTCAACCGCATCCATCCAACGATGGGAGACACCATGCCTTCCTTTGATATCGTCAGCAAGATTGATCTGCAGGAACTGGACAACGCCATCAACAACGTCAAAAAGGAAATTCAGACGCGCTACGACTTCAAAACCGGGCGCGCCGAGATCGACCTTAACAAAAAAGACAAAAAAGTCACGCTGCTGGCCTCGGACGACATGAAAGTGCGCGCCATGCAGGAGATGCTCTCCAGCCACCTGGTCCGCCGCAAGCTGGATCCGCGCTGCCTGGAGTTCGCCGAGCCCGAAGACGCCTCCGGAGGCGCCATCCGCGTAACGGCCACCCTGCGCGAGGGCGTAAACAAGGAAACCGGCCAGAAGATCGTCAAGCTCATCAAGGCCGCGGGCATCAAGGTGCAGCCAGCCATCCAGGACGAGCAGGTGCGCGTGACCGGGAAGAAGATTGACGACCTGCAGGCCGTCATCACCCTGCTGAACCAGGAATCCTTTGACCGGCCGTTGCAGTTTGAAAACATGAAGCGCTGACCCGCCCGCACGGCGGGCTGGTGGACAGCGATACCCCGTGCCTGCTATGGTTCTGGCGTACGGGCGTGCCCCGGCTCGGTTGTGGTGCGCCAGATGTGCGCCAGATGTGACCAAACTCCATCCCCAAGGAGGCCCTGGTGCCGGTATTTCGCCATATTCCTTCCGTTCACCTCCCCTTGCACCGCCTTGCCCTGCGGGCATGCGGCCTTGCGCTGCTCCTGGCGTGCTGCCTTGGCGCCGGATGCGCCAGCGAACCCGGCATCAACTGGGAAGAACGCTATGCCGTGTACACCTACGCCGATGCCGTGCGTGATTATGGGGAACCCGCGGCCTGCGCAGGCGAGCCTGAAGGCGGGCGCGTCTGCAGCTGGAAGGTGGGCGGCGCCTTTCAATACCGTGACCAGATGGTGATGAAGTTCGACGCCGCTGACCGCCTGGAGTCGTTCCGAACCGCCAAGATTCGTTGACGGGCCGTCGCAAGGAGATGCCCATGCCTGACATGCACGACATCGCCTCCCAGTTGACCGCCGTGGAAGAAAAACTGCATTTTCTGCATCAGACCATCACCGCCTGCCGGGGAGCGCCCCTGAACTGCGAAGCCCTGGCCGGACTGGCCCACATCGTTGCGGATCTGGTCCACAGCATGCAAGAGGTCCGGCGGGATGTGGACGGTATTCGTGGACGCGACACCCTCCTTGCCCCGGGGTGCAATCCGGAGTGCGGCCCCCTGTTGGCGGCCGAAGCCGGGGATATGGACGACGAGGCCCAGGAGCAACGCCGGCACGGCGCCGGATGACCCCAACCCCGGGCCGCCCGGGCTTTCATCCAGGACCACCTCAGGGGGAGACCGCATGCGCGTAGCCGTGTTGTTCCACACCTGCCTGGCCGTACTGGCGGCGTCCCTGTTCCTGCAGGGCCTGCCCGGTGCGGGACCCTCCAGGCTCCTGGCCCAGGCCACCACCATCGGCCGCCCCTTCTCCGGCAATGCCGGCAATCAGTTTGAATATCTTGATTTTATTGTTGCCGAGGACCGCTCCCTCTCAGGAACCCTCATCAATATCGCTCCCCACCCACGCCGCGATGTGGAGGTGGAAATCACCGCCATCGGCCTGGAGAGTCGGGCCCCGGTATGGAGTGTCAAACAGCGCTTCTCCGAAATTCCTCTCAACGGTTCGGTGCAGATCTATGCCATGTACGGCCGGTTTACGGCCGAACCCGGCGCCTTCACCTTCAAGATTACCGAGGCCACGGCCCCCCTCCCCGAACCCTCCCCGCCGCCGCCCGGGGATTCTTCGCCGCCTTCGGATGGCGGGCAGCAAGGCGGGGAAACCCCCACCCGGAATTTCTGTTCCTCCATCTTCAGCGATGCCGGAGACTATGTGCTTGAGGGCACCGGCACCTGCGAAAGCGTGGGCTTTCCCCTGACGGCCGGGCAGGTGCGGTTTGAAGTGGCCCGCAAGGGCGGGGCCCCCATCAGCGTGGTCCTCATGGACAATGAAAAGCAGCAGGTCGCCACCCTGGCCACCAATTCCA
>JAIWOE010000312.1 GCA_020217165.1 Desulfovibrio sp.
GCGCCGGATTTTTCCTGGCGCTACAGCCTGGACGGACAAAGTCCCGTCCAGATCCAAACCATTGCCCATCTGAAGCTCTTTCTGGATTTTGTCCACGCCAAGCATTGCCTGCTCAAGCCGTATTTCGAGCATGCGGACTACCCCCTGGTGGAATCCCGGGAGCTGCTGCCCTCCTTCGACGCCGACCCCTTTGAGTACGACCACCTGCCCGGGTTCTCCATGGTGGCCCTGCAGCGGCCCTTGGACTACTTCCAGGAAATTTTTCAGTTCGATATCCTGCACTCTATTCTGGAACACACCGCCGCAGCCCAGGGCAGCGCCTGCCCCCTGGAAAGCAACGTGCTGCAACGCAACGTGCAGATGCTGCTGAACCGGCTGCCCAAGAAGATGCAGGAACCCTTCAAGCAGGCCTACCAGCACACCGACATCACCGACCTGGAAAACTACGCCAGCATTCTGGAATACCTGCTCAATCTGGACCGTGCCCAAGTGATGGCCACGGATGCCTACGGCAATTTTTCCCTGCACGGGGTCTACGCCTCGTTCCCTTCGGATCTGGACTCGGAAATCAAACGCTTCGGCCTGCGCATTGGCAAATTCCAGCCTGGGGACAACGTACGCTACGAACTGTACCGACCCTTTGTGTATCAGTTCCTCATGGAGCTGTACGGCTTCCCCATCGTTTCGGAGCGGCGCACCTCTTCGGCCCTGTTCGCCCGCCGACTGCACAAACTGGGGGAAACCTTCATGGTGCGGGTGCTTGGGCAGTCTGACCGCACCATCACCACCCTGTATTCTCACCCCACGGCCCGGTTTTATCCCCGGGTGGAAAAACTGGCCCTGGTGCGTGTGGACAAGGAACAGGAAGAAGCCATCGAGCTGCTGTCTCGCGGTGGCTACTTTGTGGACGAAGCCCGGCGGGTGGTGCTGCTGCGGGTGCGCTACCGCCAGCACAAATACAACCCGGACAACGTGCGCCAGGATCGCGCCTTGTCCGTGGAGTTGCAGGAGGTCATCCATCCCCTCACGGGGCAGTCCTTCAACCAGTGCAACATCATCAAAGATACCACCACCATGTTCCTGCGTCTCAACGACATCGTGCGCGGGGAATTCGAGGGCCGCATCATCTACAAGCGCCATGAGGTGGTGGAAAATACAGATACGGACGAAAAACGCCTCAAGTTTCTGTACGCGTGGCTTTCCAAGCACCAGCGCCGCATCATTGCCTATTCCGACGAATTCTTCGGCAAGGTGGTGCAGGTGCTGGACAATTACCTGCTCAATCCAGACAATTACGACGTGTTCCAGTCCATGTTCGAGCTGTATCACGAGGTCTGGTCGCGGTACAGCTACATCCAGCAGGCCAGAAAAGTTCGCAATCTCGAAGATCTGGAGGACGGACAGGACAAGAAGGGCAAGCCCCTGCCGTACCTGGACCGCTTCCGCGAGGCCGTGAACCTCCTGCACGACTTGAAGTTTGAAATCGTCAACTATTTTGACGAACTGGTGCTCACCGCCATCCGCATTGGCGAGCGAATGGTTACGGATCGATACGTCATCAAGCAGTACATCGAACCCCGGGACGAAGACCTGACGGAATACGGCCGTCAGGTGAAGCGCCAGTACGGCCGCCTTGTCTCCCTCATTGACGAATTCAAGGCCATCCGCAAATCTCGCAAGGAAATTCAACCAGCCCTGGAAGAAGCGGGCTGACGAGGACACTGCCATGACCGACGCCGCCCTCAGCACCACGCCCCTCACCGCCCGCCACCAGGCCCTGGGCGCCAAAATGGCGGACTTTGCCGGCTTCCTCATGCCCATTCAGTATGCCGGTATCATCGCCGAACACACCCACACCCGCACCAGGGCTTCCCTGTTCGACATCTGCCACATGGGCGAGTTCCTCATCGCCGGCGACGCCGCCAAGGCCGAGCTTTCCCGCGTGTTGACCCACAATCTGGAGACCCTGGCCCCCGGCCGCTGCCGCTATGGCTTTCTGCTCAATGAAGGTGGCGGCATTATCGACGACTGCATCCTCTACTGCCTGGCCGAGGACCATTACATGCTGGTGGTCAACGGCGCCCGCGTGCAGGTGGACCGGGAATGGATTGCCGCCCGGCTGCACCAGGCCCATTTTGAGGACGTGAGTGATGACACCGGCAAGCTGGACCTGCAGGGCCCGGCCTCCCTGGAGGTCCTGGAGGCCCTGCTGGGGCAGTCCCTGCGGCACATCCCCTACTTTGGCTTTGCCCAGCTGGAATGGCAGGGCCAGCCCCTGCTGGTGAGCCGCACCGGCTACACCGGCGAACTGGGATACGAACTCTACTGCCCCGCCGACCAGGCCGGCCCCCTGTGGGATGCCCTGCTGGTGCACGAGGCCGTCAAGCCCGCCGGCCTGGGCGCGCGGGATACCCTGCGTCTGGAAATGGGCCTGCCCCTGTACGGGCACGATCTCGACGAGGTGCATACCCCGGCCGAAGCCGGCTACGGCGGCCTGCTGACGTCCAACGCGGACTACATCGGCAAGGCTCGGGCCCTGGCCGTGCGGGAAAAGCTCGTGGGCCTGCTGTTGGACGGCCGTCGCAGCGCCCGCCACGGAGACGCCGTGTTGCTGGATGGCGTACAGGTGGGCGTGGTCACTTCCGGCTCCTTCTGCCCCAGCCTCAATGGCGCTGCAGCCCTGGCCTTTATCCAGGCCGACAAGGCCGGCGCGGCGGCCTACGCCATCCGCACGGCCCGGGCCGAGTTGCCAGCCGTGCCCGCGGAGCTGCCCTTCCACAAAACCGGCACGGCCCGGATCAAATTGACGTAATCGGTTCCACAGGAGATTCATGCACCGTTTTCATCTTCCGTCAGAGGCCTGGAACGCCCCGGCCGGAGTGCTGCATCTGGACGGGCCGGAAGCCCATCACGCCGCACGAGTGCTGCGCCTGGAACCAGGCGAGGACATTGCCCTGTTTGATGGCCAGGGCCGGCGCGGGGTGTGCCGCATCCTGGACGTTAAAAAACAGCACCTTGTGCTGGAAATGCTGCACCAGACCCAGGACCCGCCACCCGCGGCGCCCACCATCCTGGCCCTGGGCTTCTCCAAGGCCATCCGCCGCAGCTGGCTGTTGGAAAAGGCCGTGGAACTCGGCGCCGCCGGCTTGTGGTTCTGGCAGGCGGACCGCAGCCAGGGGCGGATTCCCGAAGACGTCAAGGAAAGCTGGCAGGGCGCCCTGGTGG
>JAIWOE010000313.1 GCA_020217165.1 Desulfovibrio sp.
CAGCACCCCCAGGATGGACGCCCAGCCCGGCACCACATAGCCAAAAAAGTAGCTGGCGAACACGTACAGGAGTAAGGCGAAGCCCAGGCAGGAGAAGGCCACTCCGCCATAGCTGGCAAAGCGCAGGGGCCGGATGGAGAACCCGGTGATGGCGTCCGTGGCAAAGGCGATCATCTTGCGCAGGGTGTATTTGGTTTCCCCGGCATAGCGAGGATCGCGGTTGTAGAGCACCGGCGTCTGGGTAAAGCCCACCCAGCTGACCATGCCGCGGATGAAGCGATTGCGCTCGGGCATGGCCTTGAGCACCTCCACCACCCGACGGCGCATGAGCCGGAAGTCACCCGTATCCAGGGGAATAGGCATCTCGGTCATGGCGTTCAAAAAGCGGTAGAAGGCCTTGGCTTCCATCTTCTTGAGCCAGGTTTCGCCGTCTCGCCGGGCGCGCTGGCCATAGACCACGTCCGCCCCCTGCTCCAGCACCTCCAGCATCCTGCCCAGGAGCTCCGGCGGGTCCTGCAGATCGGCGTCGATGAGCAGCACATATTCCCCGCGACAGACGGCCAGCCCGGCGGTGACGGCCAGCTGGTGCCCGTGATTACGGGAAAGATCCACGCCAACCACCTGCGGATCCCTCGCCGCAATGCCAGCGATGATCTCCCAGGTGGCGTCCCGGGATCCGTCATTGACCAGGACGATCTCGTAATCCGCAGCACCGCAGTCCAGCAGACTCTTGCGCATGCGGGTGTAAAACTCTTCCAGGCACAAGGCCTCGTTGTAACACGGGGCGACCACAGAGATGGACGGACGCGGCGACTGGCCGCACACACAAGCAGACATGGGGCTATCCTAAATGACGATGTGCAGCCCTGTGGCCCAGGCAGTCATCAAAAAGCCGTTCCACAAAGCCATGAGGAGGAAACACACACCCGCAACAGTGGGCGCACGCTGGGCAATGTACGCCATGGCGCCCACCAGGGGGAAGACCACCAGGAAATATCGCGGCATGGAGGCCAGGGGCACATCCCCCGGGCCGGACAGCAGGGGCACCAGCATGAGGGGCAGGGCCAGCAGGGCCTCATCCCAGCGCCGCAGCAGCACCACGCAGGCCCCCAGGGCCAGGAGCAAGGTGGTGGCGATGGCCAGATACACGTTTTCCGCCGTGCCCAGGTACAGGCTCTTGCCAATGGCCCACAGGGGGAAATGCCACACCCGGTACCAACCCTGCTGGGCCTTCATGAAGGCAAAGGCGTCCCCGGCATGGAAATGCAGGTACACGGCAAAGGCCACAATCCCCAGGGGAATGATGCCCAGCCAGAGCACCCGCAGGTCCGATGGGCGAATGCGCCAGTCCGTGATGCCGGCGGCGCGGCGTTGCTCCCAAAAGATCCAGAGCAGCCCCAGGCCCACGGTGATTCCCACCAGGCGCGTGGCGGCCAGCAGGGCGCCCAGCACGCCGGCCAGGAACCACTGCCGCCTGTCCGCCGCCAGCACGCAGCCCAGGAGCAGCATGAGGAACAGGGATTCCGTATACACCGCGGAAAAGATGAAGGTGTGCGGCATGAAACACAGGATGACCACGGCGGCGCGGGCGGCGCCCTCCCCCCAGCGGGGCGTGCCCACGGCCAGCATCAGGCGCAGGCTGGCCAGAAAACAGACATTGGAGACGAGCACCCCTGCCGCCAGGACAGAGCCCGTCACCTTGGTCAGCGCCCAGACCAGCAGGGGATACAGGGGGAAAAACGCGAAATTTTGCTGATTGGGTCGCCCATCGGCCTGAAACGGGACCACGCTGGTGTCATAGCCGTTCTGGATGATATTGAAATACCAACCGCTATCCCAGGCGGACCAGACATCCAACCAGGAGGCCGTGGCGGAGAACCAGTAGTAATGGTCCAGCATGAAGGCTTCCCAGCCCCAGCGGGCCATGATGCCGATGGCTTGCAGCAGAAGCCGGGACACGAGGAAGCAGCCCAGGATCCAGATCCAGGGAGAACGCGTCCAATGGCCGGCCTGGGGACCCGATGCCACAGGAGGAAACACAGCTGTCATCCGCCGATCCTCACATCACGAATTTCAGGCTGGAGGTCCAGGCGGCCATGAGCAGGCCGCTCCAGGTGGCCAGGCACAGGGCCAGGGCCCAGAACAGCAGGGGCCGCTGGCTGCCCAGCCAGCCCAGCACGCCGTACAGGGGGAACACCACCAGCAGATACCGCGGTACGGCTACCAGGGGCGTGGCGCTTTCCCCGGAAAACAGGGGCAGCAGCATGAGGGGCAGGCTCAGGAGCAGCTCGTCCAGGCGACGCAGCCACACCAGCATCCCGGCCAGGCACAGGGAGCCCAGGTAGTAGACGGCAAAATACACATCATCCATGCCCCCCTGGGTCAGGCTCTTCCAAACTGCCTGTGGCGGCGTCTGGGGCACCCGGCTGAACTGCTGCTGAATCTTCAAAAACGCCAGGGCGTCCCCGGCGTGCACCTGCAGGTACACGCAGAACCCCACCAGCCCCAGGGGCACCAGGAACAACCAGGCGAACTGCCTCCAACCCGCCTGGCCGGCCCGTTTCTGGACCATCCACATCCACAGCAGCGCCAGCCCGATGGAAAGGCCCGGCACCCGCGTGGCCGAGAGCAACGCGCCGAAGATCCCGGCCCACATCCAATGTCCCCGCGAAGCCGCCAGCATGCAGGCCAGCAGAAGCAGCAGAAACAGGGATTCGGTGTACATGGCGGAAAAGATGAAGGTGTTCGGGAAACACGCCAACAGCAGGACCGCACGGCGGGCCTGGGCGTCGTCCCAGCGCTCCCGGCCGTAAACGTACAACAGCCACATGGCGCCCAGCAGGCAGGCGTTGGCGATGATGACCCCCGAGGCCACGGTGTGCCCGGTCACCTGCTTGAGCAACCACACCAACAGTGGATACAGGGGAAAGAAGGCCAGGTTCAGCTGCCGGGGGGAGCCATCGGGCAGGGTCTCCAGGACGAAGCGGTCATACCCATGCTGGACGATGTTCACGTACCAGCCGCTGTCCCAGGCGGCCCAGATGTCCAGCCAGACCTGCTTGACCAGGAACCATTGGTAGATGTTGTCGATGAGGTCCTTGTAGCCTTCGCGGGAGGCCAGCCCCACGCCTTCCAACACCAGGCGGGAAAGCACGAAGCACAGCACCACCCAGACCGCGGGATGGCGGAGCCGGCGCTCCAGGGCGTC
>JAIWOE010000314.1 GCA_020217165.1 Desulfovibrio sp.
TGGCGCAGGTATTCCCGGATGCTTTCATCGTCATCCACCACCAGAATGCGCCGGTCATCCTCCCCATGGCCGCGGGGAGTGAGGCGGATGTGATCATGGATGCGCCGCAGCACGTCGTCCAGGTTGTACTTTTTCACGGCGGGGGTGGCGCGGCCCGCCAGGGGCAGGGTAAAGGAGAAGGTGGCCCCCTGGCCGGGCTGGGATTCCACCCAGATGCTCCCGCCGTGATGCTCCACAATCTGCTTGCAGATGGTCAGCCCCAGGCCGGTGCCGGTGGGTTTATCCGTAAGGGTATCCCCCACCTGCTTGAATTTTTCGAACACCTTGTCCTTGTCCTCGGGACGGATGCCCGGTCCGGTGTCCTGCACGTCCACGCGAATCATGCCCTTATCCAGGCCGGCGCGCAGGGTCACGTGGCCGGTTTCGGTGAACTTGACGGCGTTGGAGAGCAGGTTGATGACCACCTGGACCAGACGGTCCGGGTCGCCCAGAAGTTCCGGGAGATCTGGCCGGATTTCCAGGCGCAGCTCCAGGTGTTTCTTGGCGAAGAGGGCCATGGTGGCATCCGCGGCCTGGCGACAGACGTCCGACATGGCCAGGGGCAGGCTTTTCCATTCGATTCTGCCGGCCTCCATCTTGGCGATGTCCAGCACATCGTTGATGAGGGCCGTGAGCCGCCTGGATTCCTTGTGGATGATGGCCACGTTGCGGCTGACGGTGCTGATGGCCCGCTGGGCCGTGCGATCTGAGGCGTCTATCTTGGGGAAGATGACCTCCTCCAGCTTCAGCTGCACCATTTCCGCAAAGCCAAGCACGCTGGTAAGGGGGGTGCGCAGCTCGTGGGACACGGTGGAGAGGAAGTCCGTCTTCATCTGGTCCACTTCCCGCAGCCGCTCGTAGGCCTGGGCCAGCTGCCGGTGCATGGATTCCGTGGCCTGCTTGGACGCGCGGAGGGCTTTTTCGGCCGTTTGCCGGTCTTCCACTTCCTTTTTGAGCTGCCCGGTCAGGGCCATGAGCTCCATGGTCCGCTTGCCTTGCATGGCAGCCAGGGTGAGGAGCATTTCCTGCACCGACACAATGCCAGCAAGTCTGCCCTGCTCGGTGACGATGAGGTGGTCGTAAATCTTGATTTTGTCCCGGCTCATGGCCATGCCGGCCACCTGCTCCACGGGGGTTTCCCCGTCTATGACCAGGGGTTCCGGATCCATGACGTAGGACACGGGCTTTTTGTGGTACAAGGCCACGCCATACTGCTGGGACAGGGCGCGGTCCAGATGCAGGCTCATGACCAGCCCCACGGGCCGCTGCTCTAGGGCCACCACCAGGCAGCTGATGGGTTCGTCGTCCAGCCGGGTCTTCACGTCGCGGATGGGCATGTCCGGCGGCACCACGGTGGCGTGCTCCACCAAATCCCGGATGCAGATGGAAGCTTTGCTCTTTGGGCCAGGGCGAGTGTCGTGCATGAAGGGTTGCTCCCGAACAAGGTGCCTGCAGGCGGACGGGACGCCGCGTGCGCCGCAAACTGTACGAAGCGATGGTGAACATTTCGTGACAATCCCCATGCCTTGCGGGATTTTCCAGGCCCCCGACCTTCCGCCCCCCCCCTGCCCGCCCCGGCAAAAAAGCGGTCCCCCCCCATTCTGGCCCTTTACAATGGCCTGCCTTTGTTTGTACGAATAAATTTTTTTACCACCGCAGAACCGTGAGGCAGGCCGCGCATGACCAAGCACTACCTCTCCATGCTGGACATGGATCCCGAAACCGCCAAGACCGTGCTTGCTCGCGCCCTGGAGATGAAGCGCACGCGCCACCGCAGCCAGCTGCTGGACGGCAAGGTCATCGCCCTGCTGTTCGAAAAGGCCTCCACCAGGACCCGCCTTTCCTTTGAAGTGGCCGTGCGTCAGCTTGGCGGCGAGGCCCTCTTTTTGTCCGCCCGCGAAACCCAGCTGGGCCGCAACGAGCCTGTGCGGGATTTCGCCCGCGTGGTCTCCCGCTACCTGGACGGCCTGGTGGTGCGCACTTATGCCCAGCAGACCCTGGACGAACTAGTGGCCTTCTCCAGCATTCCCGTGGTCAACGCCCTGTCGGATCAGTTCCACCCCTGCCAGACCCTGTCGGACCTGCTGACCATCTACGAACGCCGGCCAGACCTGGAGAACCTCGTCATCGCCTGGGTGGGAGACGGCAACAACATGGCCAACTCCTGGATGAACGCCGCCGCCCTCTTTCCCTTCACCCTGCAAATGGCCACGCCGCGCGGCTTTGAACCCTCGGCCGACGTGCTGGCCCGGGCCCAGCGCCTGGGGGCCAGGATCGAACTGGGGAATGATCCCGTGGCAGCCGTCAAGGGTGCGCACTTCGTGAACACCGACGTCTGGGTCTCCATGGGTCAGGACGACCCCGAGGGCGACAAACGCGCCGCCTTCGAGCCGTTCCAGGTGAACAGCGCCCTCATGGCCCAGGCCGCCGAAGGCGCCATGTTCATGCACTGCCTGCCCGCCCACCGCAGCGAGGAAGTCACCGAAACGGTGTTCGAAAGCAAGGTTTCCATTGTCTGGGACCAGGCAGAAAACCGCCTGCACACCCAAAAAGCCATCCTCGAATGGATTTTTACCCAAGATTAGGACGCTGCCGCCATGTCTACCATCAAGAAAGTCGTGCTCGCCTACTCCGGCGGGCTGGACACCTCCATCATTCTCAAATGGCTCACCATCCAGTACAACTGCGAGGTGATTACCTGCACCGCCGACCTGGGACAGGAAGAAGAGCTGGACGGCCTGGAGCAAAAGGCCCTTTCCACCGGGGCTTCCAAGGCCTACGTGGATGACCTGAAAGAAGAATTCGCCCGCGATTTCGTCTTCCCCATGCTGCGCGCCGGTGCGGTGTACGAGGGCCGCTACCTGCTGGGCACCTCCATTGCCCGTCCCTGCATCGCCAAACGGCTGGTGGAAATCGCCCAGGCCGAAGGCGCCCAGGCCATTTCCCACGGCGCCACCGGCAAGGGCAACGACCAGGTGCGCTTCGAGCTCACGGCCATGGCCCTGGCGCCACACCTGCAGGTCATCGCGCCCTGGCGGGAATGGACCATGCAATCGCGCACGGAACTCCTGGCCTTTGCCAAGGAACACGGCATCCCCATGGGCGCCAGCAAGGCATCCCTCTATTCCATCGACCGCAACCTG
>JAIWOE010000315.1 GCA_020217165.1 Desulfovibrio sp.
TGGGACGCCGAGGGACGCCGGTTGTTCGTCACGGGGAAGCGTTGGCCCCGTCTGTTCCAGATTGCGTTGCCTCCGCAGTAGCCAGACTGCGGCGACGTGTCTGCAGGGCGGCGGCCACCTTGCGGTGCAGGGCCGGCCCGGTGAAGGGCTTGGTCAGATAATTGGTCACCCCGCGGCCGATGGCCTCCAGAATGTAGTCCGGCTGGGCCTCAGCGGACACCATCAAAAAAGGCAGCCCCTGCAGGGCCGGCGTGCCGCGGACCTTGCTCAGCAGCTCAATGCCCTTCATGCCGGGCATGTTCCAGTCGCACAGGATGCAGTCCACGGGGGTGGTCTGCAAAATGCTCCAGGCCGTGGCGGCATCCCCGGCCTGCAGGAAGGATGTTACACCCAACTCCTTGAGATGATTGACCACCACCCGGCGCATGACGGCGGAATCATCCACCACCAAAAAGGTCAGGCCGGCGGCCTCGCCGGGGGGCGGGTATTCGATGGGGCAGATCATAGGCAACGTGGTTGGCGCGTGGGTGGCATGACACTGTTTTGTTCTTAGCCTTGGGACGCGGCAGGGTCAAGCCGGCGCTTGGTGTGTGCGGGGGGCCGGCAACGGAGCTTGCCGGCGTCCCCGCAGTGGCGCCGTCAGGCTGCCTGCTCCAGGCGCGCCAGGGCGGCATTCCAGTCCAGGAGTTTGTCGATGACGGCGGCGACGTGGTCGGCCCGTTTGTTCTGATAATCCAGGTAATAGGCATGTTCCCAGACGTCGATGACCAGGAGCGGCGTCAGGCCCATGGTCAGGGGCGTGTCGGCATTCATGGTATCCATGATTTTCAGCGCGCCGTTGGCCGCCGGGTCTGCCACCAGCCAGGCCCAGCCTGAGGCAAAACGGCCCACGGCGCAGTCGGCCAGGGCCTTTTTGGCAGCGTCCACGGAACCGAAGTCCCGAGTCAGCAATTCCGCCATCTTGGGCGGGATGGCGCCGCCGCCCGGGGTGAGGGATTGCCAGTACAGGTTATGGTTGTACACCTGGGCCGCGTTGTTGAAGAGGGCCTGTTTCTTTTGTGTTGCCGAGACCTTGACGATTTCTTCCAGGGACGTGGCGGTGATGCCGCTGTCCTTGAGCAGCCGGTTGGCGTTGGTCACGTAGCCGGCGTGGTGTTTGCCGTGGTGGAAGCCCAGGGTGTTGGCGGAAATGACCGGCTCCAGGGCGTTGGGGGCATAGGGCAGGGCCGGCAGGACCACGGGGCCGTCCTGGGACACGTTCTGGGTCGTGTTCTGGGCGTGGGCGGGGGAGGCCAGGCCCGGCGCGGCCACGGTGGCTGCGGCGGCGGTGGTGGCCACCGTGGCCACGGCCATGCTGGCGGCCACGGTTTTGAGGAATTCGCGACGGGGCAGACAGGATGAACTGCAGGGATGCATTGCCGTCTCCTTGTGAGAAAATTCAACCACTGAAAAAGGGAGATTCCCAGCATCTCCCTTGTGACGGCATCTGCGCAGGGTGTCAAGCGGCGGGGCGGCTGTCGGCGGCGGGCAGGAAGTCGTCCAGTGTGTCAAGATAGCGTTCGATGGCCTGGAAGGCCCTGGGATGCTTGAGCCCGCGGTCCAGGCGTACATATTCGAACCAGGCCATATAGCACCAGGAGAGGGTCCGCAGCACAATGGCCTGTTCCAGCACCCGGGTTTTTGCCGAGAGTTCTTCTAGGGGGATGGCCGGGCCGCCGGCTTCCACCAGGGCCTCGGCGTAGGCGCGCAGGAAGTCCTGCCGATGCGCCTCGGAGAAGCGCCAGTCGGTTTTCCAGAGGGTGGTGGTGGGGGCCAAAAAATGTCCAAGATCGATATACCGCACGGAAATCACGGCTTTTTCCCAGTCCACCAGCCAGCCGCGGTCCTGCTCGGGGTCGCCGTAAGGGCTGCGATCCACCAGGAAGTTGCCGGCGTTGACCTCGGTGTTGACGATGACCAGGGGCTCGCGGGCGAACAGGCCGCCCCGGGCGCGTTGCTGGGTCATGATCTCGTCATGATAGGCCATGAGCCGGGTGAAGATGTCCCGCCGGGGGTGCTCGGGGTAGCGCCACAACAGGCCCAGGCTCTCCCGGGCAATGGCGGCCATGGGCTCGGGCTGCAGCAGCAGGGGCGGGTCATAGTCCCCAGGGGTGGGCACGGGTTGGGTGTGGGTGCGGGCGAAAATCCAGGCGGCCAACCCGGCATCGCGCTGATAGTCCAGGGCATGGCCGGGCAGGAATTCCATGAGCAGGGCGCCGTGGTCCAGGCCGTGGGGTTGTGGGTCGCACATGAGGGGCTTGGGCGTGACGCCGGAATGCATCAGTGCGTGCAGCACGTTGTATTCATACTCAATCTGCCGGGCCTGGCCTATCTGGCTGCCGTGGTTCAGGCGCAGGACGTAGCAGGCGCCGTCGGGTGCGGTGACCTGGTAGTTCTCGTTGTGCTCGCTGGCGGCCAGGAGTCGGACATCCCCCGGGGCCAGGGGCGCGGCCAGGGCTCCTGGAATCCAGGCGGCAGCTTGCAGGAAGGCCGCGATCTCGCGGCTGCGGTCAGGTGGTGCTGACATGGTGCGGTGCCGGCGCGGGATGCATCAGCCTGCCTTCAGGTTACCTGGGCCTTCCTGGGCCTCAGGATCTTCCAGGGGCAGGGCAAAGACGATCTGGCGCTTGTTGATGATGACGGTCTCCAGCGGCGCGTCCAGCGCGCCTTGCGGGTATGCATGACGCAGGAAGGTGGCTTTGGTCAAGACCAGGAACCGGCTTTCGGCATGGTTGAAGGCGTCCGAAAGTCGGCCATGCAAAGTGTATTGGCGGGTGTGCAACTGGCCGCGGACCATGGAGCCGTCGGACAGGGCCACGAGCACGGGCTTGACGGGTTCGCCGGAGATGGCGGCCATGGGACTCCTCCTTGCAACACGGTGCAGTGGGTGTTGCGAGGAGCATAGCATGCCTTGGCCGCATTGAGTAGCCCGCCCACCGGGTGTTGGGGGGCGGGCTGCAGGATGTGGAAGGCTCAGGCGTTCTTGCTCATGGTGGCGCCGGGACGCAGGGCCGGCGTCGCGCCCGCGCCGGTGCCGGCGCCAGTGCGAGCGGAAGCGAACTGCACCGCCGTGCCATAGCAGGAAAAATATTTGCTGCCATCGGGA
>JAIWOE010000316.1 GCA_020217165.1 Desulfovibrio sp.
AGGGCACCATGCAGGCGGCGGATCGCGTGGCCTGCCTCAATGCCCTCAAGGGCCTGCCCACCCTGCTGGAAGAACACCTGCCCGCCCTGCGCGCCCAGGCCCGGGAACTCTCCCGCCTGTATGCCGATGCCCGCAGCTTCTTGTACCTGGGCCGGGGCCACTGCTACCCCCTGGCCCTGGAAGGCGCGCTCAAGCTCAAGGAAATCAGCTATATCCATGCGGAAGGCTACGCTGCCGGCGAGATGAAGCACGGGCCCATCGCCCTCATCGATATGCATTTCCCCACCTTTGCCCTGGCCCTGGACGACCCGCTCTTTCCCAAGGTCAAATCCAACCTGCAGGAAGTGCAGGCCCGCAACGGGCAGATCATCGCCCTGACCAACGACGGGCTGGACCTGCCGGTGGAGCACCCCTGGATCATCCCCCGTGTCTGGGGGCCCCTGAGCGCCTTCATGGCCCTGCCGGCCCTGCAGCTGTTCGCCTATGAAACGGCGGACTACCTGGGCAAGGACGTGGACCAGCCCCGCAACCTGGCCAAAAGCGTGACCGTGGAGTAGGATGCTCGTCTTCAGCCGTACCCCCCCTTCCCCCACCCCGCGCCGCCGGATGGCCCTGGCCCTCGGCGGGGCTACCTGCTGTTTGCTGTGGCTGCTCCTGACCTGCGTGGCCCCCGCGGCCTGGGCCGGGCCCAAGGAAGACTTCGACAAATACCACGCCGAGTTCCAGGCCCTGGTCAAGGATTCCAAAAACAGTGGCTACCGCAGCAACTGGCAGGCCCTGGAGATGGCCTTCCTCTCCATCTACAAGCAGAATCCCCGCGGGGCCGTGGCGGCCAAGTCTTTGTATTACGTGGGCCGGGTGAACGAGGAACTGGGCCGGCGCTCCGCCCTGGCCACGGATTTCAAGGTGGCCCTGGACTACTACAACCGCGTGGCCACGCGGTATGCCGACCACTCCTGGGCCGATGACGCCCTGTGGCGTATGGCTCAGGTGCAGTACCACCACCTCAAGGACGTGGAGGCCGCGCGCCAGAGCTGCACCACCGGCCTGGCCAAGTTTCCCAAGGGCGACATGCGCGACCGCTTTGCCCAGCTGCTGGCCACCCTGAACGCCCTGCCCAAACAGGCCAAAGCGCCGGCGCCCGTGGTGGCCAAATCCTCCACCCATCCCGAAGATGGGGAACTCCTTTCACCCCCTCCTCCGCCGGCAAAGGCTGCGGACGCAAAGACCGGGGACGCCAAGACAGCGGAAATCCGCTCCCCGGTGGCCAAGGCCACGGGCGTTCCCACGCCCCCGCCCCCGGCCCCCCAAGCCCCTGCTGCGGCACCCCCGAGTCCCGCTGCCCCGGCTCCCCAGGCACCCCAGGCGCTTAAATCTCCGCCCCCTCCTGCACAGGCTCCGGCCCAGGGACAGCCCCAGGGACAGGCCCAGGTGCAGGCCCCCGTCCCAGCAGGAGGCCCAGCCCAGCTGCTGGCCGTGCGGCACCAGACCAGCGAGGAGTACACCCGCGTCACCCTGGTCCTGGACAAGCCCGTCCAATACACCCACCAAACCCTGCCCCCGGCGCCGGACAAGAACCTGCCCCACCGGCTGTATCTGGATCTCAAAAACGTGCACAAGGGCAGAAGCGTTCCCGGGGACATCAGCGTGTCCGACGGCAACCTGCGCCGGGTGCGCACGGCCCAGAACTCCCCGGACGTGACCCGCGTGGTGCTGGACCTGCAGCACATGCAGCGGTTCAAAGTCTTTGCCATGGATTCCGACGACGGCTTTCGTCTGCTGGTGGACGTGTACGCCGGCGCTGCCGGCAACGCCCCGGCCCGGCCTGCGCCCATGCAGGATGTGCAGGCCGCCAAGCGCCCCGTTTCCACCCCCCGCACCATGGAGAGTGGTCAGCAGCCTCCGCCACCTGCCGTGCCGCCGGTGCAGGAGCCTGTGGTGGTGAAAAAACCCAGCAAGCAGAGCACGCGGCCGGCTGGCGAGCCGTCGGCCTCGCCCCCTGCGTCTGGCGCACCCCCTGCGTCTGGAGCTCCCCCTGCGTCTGGCGCACCCAGCTCCCAGGCCCCTGCGCCTGGCATCCCTCCGGCCAAGGCCGCCGCCGAGAAAAAGCCCGCCGCCCCGGCCTACGCGCCCCCTGGCGATGTCGCCAAACAGGCTGGCACCCTGGTGGAGCAGCTGGGCCTGACCGTGGGCGTGATCATGCTGGACCCGGGCCACGGCGGCAAGGATCCCGGGGCGTACGTGGGCAATGTCTACGAAAAGGATATCAACCTTAGGTTCGCCAAAATACTGGGCACGCTTTTGCAGAAGGAAGGATTCGAGGTGCTGTACACCCGCACCGACGACACCTTCGTTCCCCTGGAGGAGCGCACGGCCATGGCCAATCTGAAGAAAGCGGACATCTTCATCTCCATCCACGTCAACGCCTACCAGGCGGAGAACATTCACGGTCTGGAAACCTATTACCTGGACCTGGCCACCTCCGACGACGCCGTGCGGGTGGCGGCACGGGAAAACGCCGTCTCCACCAAGAAGATCTCGGACCTGCAATTCATCCTCACCGACTTGATGCTCAACGCCAAGATGAAGGAATCCAGGGAATTGGCCAAGAGCGCCCACAAGAACATCATCGCCTCGGTGGTCAAGAAGCACAAGGTCAAGGATATGGGGGTGCGTTCGGCGCCGTTCTATGTGCTCATGGGTGCCCGCATGCCGTCCATCCTGGTGGAGCTGGGGTACATCACCAACCCCGCCGAGCGCGCCAACCTGACCAACGAGGCCTACCTGACCCGGCAAGCCCAGGGGCTGGTGCAGGGCGTGCTGCAGTACAAGCGACAGATCGAGCGGTTCGCCAGCTTGTAGGGCCGCGGGGGCTCGTGCTAGGGAAGGGCTGGCCCGTCCGCCTTCACCCGAACGCCAGGATTCCGCATGCCTCCAGCCTCACCGCCCTCGGGCGCTGCCCAACCGGTTCCCGTTGCCGCCCAGCTGGGCTTTTCCCAGCCGCCCCTGTTTTGCATCGATGGCTCGGCGTATATTTACCGCAGTTTTTTTGCCCTGCCCAACCTCTCCCGCGCCGACGGACACCCCACCAATGCCCTGTTCCTGGTGCTGCGCA
>JAIWOE010000317.1 GCA_020217165.1 Desulfovibrio sp.
AGCCACCTTGTAGGCGGCGCCGTTGGCGCAATCCACCACCACCTTCAGACCGTCCAGGGTCAGGGTGCCGGGGATGGTGTTTTTGACGAACACGTTGTAGCGGCCCTCGGCGTCATCCACCTTGAAGGCGCGGCCCACGTCCTCGGCCGCTGGATACTTCCAGCGGTGCTCCTCGTTGAGGACCATGGCCGTGATGGCGGCCTCGGCCTCATCCGGCAGCTTGAACCCTTCCTTGTCAAAGAACTTGATGCCGTTGTCCATAAACGGATTATGTGACGCGGAGATGACCACGCCGATATCCGCCCGCATGCTGCGCGTCAAAAAGGAGATGGCCGGCGTGGGCATGGGGCCCACGAGGAACACATCCATGCCCGCGGCGCACAACCCCGAGGCCAGGGCGAATTCGAACAGATAGCCCGACAACCGGGTATCCTTGCCGATGACGGCGCGGTGTTTCTTGGACCCATTGCGAAAGTAGGTGCCGGCGGCCAGGCCCAGGCGCATGGCCACTTCCGGGACCATGGGGTAGATGTTCACCTGGCCGCGCAGGCCGTCCGTACCAAAAAGCGTAGCATTCATGTGGCGATGCGTCCTCGTTGCAACGTTGCAATCAGGGTTGGGACCGCGCCGGGGAGGCAGCGGTGTGGTTGCCATTTGCCGCCGGCAACGGGGTGGCGGGGGTGCCCGTGAGGGTCAGCTCCACCGCTTCGGGCTGGGTCTCCAGCACCCGCACCTCGGCCGGCAGGTTCAATCGATAGGCCAGGGAGCTCTTGCCGGGCTGGGCGTCTCGCGCCACCTGCACCTGGGCCGTGACGGCGGCCAGCCACGCCTTGTCCCGAACCATGGACACGGGCGCCTCCACCGTCAGCAGCACGCGCTGCGGCCGGACGGCCGTTTCCAGGGGTGAGAGGTTGGTCACACTGACCGGCGCAGAAAACTGCAGGGTGCCGCGGCGTTCCGCAAACAGCAGCCGCACCTGGACGGTGGAGGGGTCCGCCGTCAGCTCCTCGGGCAGGTCCAGAGCCACGAGCTCTTCCACCAGGCCGGGGCGGGTGCCGTTGACGGCCACGGTCTGGGTCTCCAGGGATTCCACCCCCTCCAGCAACTGCTCCGGCCCGCGCAGCTCCGTGAGCTCCGGCAGCACCAGGGCGGTGCGCAACTCCCAGTCCTTGTCCAGGGTGGCATCCCAGCGAGGCACCACATTCACGGTGCGCACGGCAAAACGGTCTGCCAGGATGGACAGGCGCTGGGGCTGGATGTCCACGATCTCGAAATTGCGGGACAGGGGGATGATGTCCTGGCGGAGCTCCACCATGTTGGAACCCGCCCTGAGGCTGGACAGGTTGATGGACACGGGCGGTGTCTTGGCATCCAGGGACTTGATGAGCCCCTGGGGCCCGCGCACGCGCACGCTGATTTTGTTCGGCAATCCGCTGCGAATGACCAGGTTTTCCGGCACCCCGGCAAACTGCACGGGCAGGTCCAGCTGAGCATCCACCCGCGCCCGGCCGGAAACGAAGAACCAGGCTGTCATGGAAAGCACGATGGAGAGCAGCAGCAGTTGCCAGTTGCCTTTGGTCATGATGCGGTGAGGGTTTTGGTGAGCACGCGCTTGAGACGCACCTCATCCAGGCTGGTGGTCAGGCGGCCGTTGACGGCCAGGGAGATGGTGCCTCGCTCCTCGGAAACCACCAGGGCAATGGCATCGGTCTCTTCCGTAATCCCAATGGCCGCCCGATGCCGGGTCCCGAATTCGGTTTTATACCGCAAACCGGCGCTCAAGGGAAGGATGCAGGCCGCCGCCACGATGGCCCCGCCGTGGATGACCACGGCGCCGTCGTGCAGGGGCGTGTTGGGGTAGAAGATGGTCACCAGCAGATCCTTGCTGATGCGCGCTCCCAGCTGCACCCCGCGCTCCACCACGTCCCCCAGGGGCACCTTGCGCTGGATGACCACCAGGGCGCCGGTGCGGCTTTTGGCCAGGGCGTCCAGGGCGGCGATGAGCTGGTTCAGGTACTCCTCATCCATGGCCTTGCGGCGAAAGAACCGACCGGCCCCCACTTCCGAGAGGGCCTTGCGGATATCCTGCTGAAACAGAATGATGATGACCAGAAAGATGGAGCCCAGAAAGTTGGTGAGCAGCCAGTTGAGAGTGTAGAGCCCCAGCTCTTCCGACGCAAAATAGACCAGGATGACCAGCAGCAGGCCATACAGCACGGACACGGCCCGCGTGCCCTTGATGAGCAGCAGCAGCCGGTACAGGGCTGCGGCCACCACGGCCATGTCCAGGATGTCTCGCCAGCCCACGCGGACGATGTTCAGGTCGAGCATGGCGCCTCCCTGCGGACGGCGACCTGTCCCGCGGCCGCCCCTTGCACTGCCGCCACCAGGTCCAGGGTTTGGCGCGTCTGGGCCACGTCATGCACGCGGTGGATGTGCGCGCCGTGGCGGGCGGCCAGGGCCGAGGCAATCTGGGTGGCCAGCTGCAAGGCGGCGGCGCGGGCCGATTCGTCCGTGGCATCCGCCGGGACGAATCCTTGCAAGAACCGTTTGCGGGACAGGCCCACAAGCACGGGCCGGCCCAGGGCGGTCAGACGCTCAAGCCCGGCCAGCAGTGCTAGATTGTGGGCCACGGTCTTGCCGAAGCCGATGCCGGGATCCAGCACGATGCGCGATTCCGCCAGGCCGGCTCGCACCAGGTCGGCCAGCCGTCCTTCCAGGAAACGCAACACCTCATCCACCACATCATCGTAGTGGGGGTTCTGCTGCATGGTTTTGGGGCGTCCCTGGGCGTGCATGAGCACATAGCCCGGCTGATGCTGCACCAGCACGTCGCGCAGGGCGGGGTCAAAACGGCAGGCGGAAATATCGTTGACGATGGCTGCTCCGGCCTCCAGGGCCATGGCTGCCGTGGCGGCCCGCCAGGTATCCACCGAGAGCACGGTGGGGGAAGACGGGCCAGGGGCTGAGGCATGACCGGGAAACGACACCGCAGCAGACGGGGATTCCCGCAAGAGGTCGAACACGGGGGCCAGCCGCCGCCACTCCTCCTCGGCCGGGACTTCCTCGCTGCCTGGGCGGGTGGATTCACCGCCAAGATCCA
>JAIWOE010000038.1 GCA_020217165.1 Desulfovibrio sp.
TGGGGCCGAGCAGTCCCAGAATCTCGCCCTTGCCCAGGGTAAAGGAGACGTCGTGCAGAACCTGGACGGGGCCGTAGCGATGTCGTACGTTGCGGACTTCAAGCATGGGGCCGTTCCTCGGTCCGGGGGCCGGGCCGTGTTCGCGCGAGGCCGGGCGCCCCGAGTATGGAGTGGTTTTCTATATCGATTTCAACAGCTTGATGATTTGCTGGCCTGTCGGTGCTCCGGATTCCGCCAGCTGCGGCCGGGCATTGCCGCGCAACCAGCTCAACCCTATACTCATCTGCCCCTGGAATCGTCAACAGTATGCGACACCGTCTCAACTACGTCCAAAAGAACTGCATCGCCTCGGCTGGCAAGCTCCTGCATCAATCCGGAATCCTCTTTGCCGGGGCGCGCATTGCCGTGGCCGTGTCTGGAGGGGTGGACTCGGCCGTGCTGCTGGAGGTGCTGCGCCACCGCCAGCGTATCCTGCCGTTCCCCATTGAATTGACGTGTTTCCACATCAATCCCGGGTTTGACCACGAACTGCACCGCAAGGTGCGGGACTGGGTGGCCACCCTTGGCCTGGCCGGCGTGTTCGAGAAAACAGAATTTGGCCCCCGGGCGTTTTCCGAGGAGAACCGCAGCAACTCCCCGTGTTTCTTGTGCAGTTCCTGGCGGCGAACCCGGTTGTTCGACCTGTGCCGCCAGTACGGCTGCACCCACCTGGCCCTGGGCCACCACGCCGACGACCAGGCCGTGACGTTCTTCATGAATCTCTTCGACAACGGCCGGGTGGACGGCCTTGCCCCGGTGGAATCCTTTTTTCAGGGCCGGTTGCAGGTGATTCGTCCCTTGCTGTGGCTGGAAAAATCCCAACTCAAACGGGCGGCCCGGGCCTGGGGCCTGCCGGTGTTTGAGAACCCGTGCCCGGCCTCCAAGGAGGATGCCCAGGGATTGGCCCTGAGCAACCGCGCCCGCATCACCCAATGGATCCGCGAGCAGGTG
Source organism: Desulfovibrio sp. (assembly GCA_020217165.1). GTDB lineage: Bacteria > Desulfobacterota > Desulfovibrionia > Desulfovibrionales > Desulfovibrionaceae > Megalodesulfovibrio. The sequence goes on from JAIWOE010000038.1 coordinate 991, forward strand.
AGCGCAGATCCATCCCGAAAAGCTAATGTGTACAATGCATTGCGGCGGCATGCCCTGGCCCGCGGCGCACGAATGCCAGGGGTGGAGCCAGGGGTGACGTCCGGTGGGAAGCCCGGTGGAATGTCTGGAGAGTCTTGAAAAAATCTGGAACAATTTTGCGATGGTGTGAATGTTTTGTAATACTCCTGCCCTTGACAGGATGCGCCAGGGATTCTAAAGATCTTTCCTCAAACGCTACGCTGCGGTGTGTTGTTTTTCCGCGGGCATGCATAAAGATCATTCAATCAGCGACGCGCCTTCCTGTGTGGGTCCGGTCTGGACCAGGGCAGGCAGGGGCTGCACGCCGGTTGCGCATCGCCAGCCCCGAACCATCCGTACCCCGGGAGGCCTATGCTGTTTCGCAAGTATCACGTCGTCATCTTCAAGGATAATCAAGGCACCTGCAGCAAGCTGCGTCTGCATTCGTGGATGTTCTTCCTGCTGGGTGGTCTTTTCGCCTTGCTGGTGGCGGGCAACGTGCTGTTCCTTCGCTCGTTGCATGGCGTGAAATACATGGAAGAAAGCGTGGAAGCGGCGCAAAAGAAGGTCAAGGATCAGGAAATGCAGATGCTGGCCCTCTCCGGCAAGGTCAGCGCGTTGGAAAAGGATTTGACCCGCATCCGAGACTTTGACTCCCAGCTTCGGGTAATGATGAACCTGGATTCCCAGGTGGAGGCCGTGGGTTCCGTGGGCAACCCCAAAACCGAAGATTTTGCCGAAAAAACCGCCCTGCTGCGGCAGGAGCGCCTGGCCCGGCGCATGCATGATTTCCTGGATTCCCTGGCCAAGGACGCCCAGCTGGAGCTGGTGCGGCAGGAGCAGATTGTCGAAGCCTTGCGGGGCAATTTAGAGCAGCTGGCCTCCATCCCCTCCATCTGGCCCACCCAGGGCTGGGTCACCTCGGCCTTCGGCCCTCGCCGCTCCCCCTTCACCGGGCGCAATGAATTCCATCAGGGTGTGGACATTTCCAACAAAATCGGCACGCCCATCTATGCCCCGGCCAAGGGTGTGGTCACCTTTGCCGACAACGACGCCGCCAACGGCAAGACCCTGGTCATCCAACACGGTGGCGGCCTGGTGACGCGCTATTCCCACCTACAGGATTTCAATGTGAAGGTGGGGGACAAGACCGAGCGCGGCCAGCTTATTGCCACCATGGGCAACTCCGGCACCTCCACCGGCCCGCACCTGCATTATGAAGTGCGCCTCAACGGCGCGCCCGTGAATCCCATGCGCTATATTCTGGAATAGGCGGCCGTTCGTGGAGCTGGCCCCTTCGTCCCCGCTCGTGGCGCCCGTGTTGGGCGCGGCGGGCGGGGACACCTTTTTGGCGTGGCTTTTTCGGGAGCCACTGCAGGAGCAGACGCCGTGTGCGGCATAGCAGGCCTGTGGCGCCCGGCCGCACTCCCGGGATTCCCCGCTGCAGACGGGCAGGCAGCCTTGCAGGCGGACCTGCAGGCCATGGCCGACGCCCTGCGCCATCGCGGGCCCGATGCCGGTGGCATCTGGCTGGATGCCACGTCCCCCGCCGCCATCCTGGGCCTGGCCCACCGGCGGTTGGCCATCCTGGATCGCTCCTCCGCCGGGACGCAGCCCATGGCCACCCCCGACGGCCGCCTGCACCTGGTGTACAATGGCGAAGTGTACAACCATCTGGCCCTGCGCGACGAATTGCGGCAGCCGTTTGCCAGCCGCTGCGACACGGAAACCCTGCTGGCAGCCATCGCCTGCTGGGGAATGGAGCAGACCCTGACGCGCGCCCAGGGCATGTTCGCCCTGTCCTGCTGGGATGCCCGGACCAGGACACTGCACCTGGCCCGAGACGCCTTTGGAAAAAAACCACTGTATTATGGATGGATTGGGGAGTACTTTGCTTTTGCGTCGGAGCTAAAGGCCCTGGCTGCCACCCGCGCCTGGGCGGCCCGCCCGCCGGCCCTGGACCGTCAGGCCCTGGCCCTGTACCTGCGGTATGCCGCCGTGCCCGCGCCCTGGTGCATCTGGGAGGGGCTCCACTCCCTGCCTCCGGGGACGTGGTTGTCCATCACCGAAGACGACCTCCTTGCCCGCCGTCTGCCATCCCCCGTGCGGTGGTGGAACCTGGGCGAGGTCATCCGCCGTGGTGTGGCCGCGCCATTCCCGTCCGTGGATGCCTCCCTGGAGACCCTGGCTCCCCTGCTGCAGGATGCCGTGGCCTGCAGGCTGCAGGCCGATGTACCCGTGGGGGTGTTCCTCTCCGGCGGCATCGATTCCAGCCTGGTGGCAGCCCTGGCAGCCCGCGCCGCTGCGGCCGGCGGCGCATCGGAGCTCATCGCCTTCACCATGGCGTCCCCCCATGGGGACTACGACGAGGCGAACGCTGCCCGTCAGACTGCGGCTTCCCTGGGGCTGCGGCATTACGTGGAACCCGTCACCGAGGCCGACGCCCTGGCCTGCATCGCGGCCCTGCCTGAACACTACGACGAGCCCTTTGCCGACGCCTCCCAGCTGCCCACGCTGCTCCTTTCCCGTCTGGCCCGCCGACATGCGGTGGTGCTGCTTTCCGGGGATGGGGGGGACGAGCTCTTTGCCGGCTACAGCCGGCACCTGCGCGGGCCCGACCTGTGGCGACGCTTGGCCGCCATCCCCATGCCCTTGCGCCGTCTGATGGCCCGGGCGCTGGAGCACGGCGGCGAGTCCCTCCTGGCATCGGCCTACGAAGCCTGCGCCACCCGGCTGCCGGCGCGCTGGCGGCAGACCGTGTTTCGAGACAAGCTCCACAAGCTCGGCCAGGCCCTGCAGGCGACCTCGCCCCAGGCCTTCTACCACGCCTTCCTCTGTCAGTGGGCCGAGCCGCCCCTGCAGGGGAGGCTCCCAGGGGAGGGCGTGCCCGATCCCCTGGCCGGCATGGCGCAGGAGCTGGCCGCCCTGCCGGCGCTGCCCTTCGTGTATTGGATGCAGGCCATGGATCAGGCGGGGTACCTGGCCTGGGACATCCTGCCCAAGGTGGACCGGGCGTCCATGGCGGCGTCCATTGAGGTGCGCTGTCCGTATCTGGATCGCCGCGTGGCCGAGGCTGCCTGGCGACTGCCCCTGGCGGCGCGGGTGGAAGGGGGCAGGGGCAAGGTCTTGTTGCGTCGGATGCTGGCGGCCATCCACCCCCTGCCACACCTGGACCGCCCCAAGCAGGGGTTCGGCGTGCCCCTGGAACACTGGTTGCGGGGCCCCCTGAAGGCCTGGGCCGAGGACCTGCTGCACCCCTCCCTGCTCAAGGCGCAGGGGATTTTGGATCCCGTCGCTGTCCGCCGGGCCTGGTATGAGCATCAGTCTGGCCGGCGCAATCGGCAATACGCCTTATGGACCGTGCTGATGCTGCAACGCTGGCTTGAGGTCTGGCGAACATGAGTGGCGCACCATCCATCGCCCTGGTCTCCCACGTGGATGTGAATCTGGCGCGGTTTCGCCGCACCCTCATGCAACTGCTGGTGGAGGAGGGCTGGCAGGTGAGCGCCGTGGCGCCTCGGGGCCGGTATGTCGCCGAAGTGGAGGCCCTTGGGGTGGAGTGGCTGGAGTACCCGTCCTCGCGTGAGGCTGGCCTGGCCGGTCTGGCCGGGCACTGGCGGTCCAGGCGGGCCCTGGCCAGACTGTTTTCCCGTCGTCGATTCCAGGTGGTGCACAGTTTCACCCACCTGCCCAACCTGCTGTGCCGGGTGGCCTTGCCCTGGCGGCGGCGACCGCTTCTGGTAAATACCGTCACCGGCCTGGGGTCCGGGTTTATGCGGCCGGGGCTCAAGGGCATTGCCCTGCGCATGGCCCTGTACCAGTGCTATGCGCGGTCGGCCTTTCGGTGCGATGCCATGGTGTTCCAGAACGAGGACGATCACACCTACTTCACCTGGCGGGGGCTCACGGGGCGTGCCCTGACGCGGGTGGTGTCCGGCAGCGGGGTGGATCTGGCGCGGTTTCGGCCCGGGCTGCTGACCCGGGAGGAGCGCCGTCGCCGTCGCGCGTCCCTGGGGGTGGAGGAAGGACATGTGGCGGTGGTCATGGCGGCCCGGCTACTGTTTGACAAGGGCATCCGCGAAGCCATGCTGGCGGCCCGGGCCCTGGCCGGCACTGCGCCGGGGGTGCGGTTTCTGGTGGCAGGGGCGCCTGATCCCGGGAATCCGTGCTCCCTCACCGAGGCCGACATGCAGGCCTTCGCCAGTCTAGGCAACGTGCGGTTTCTGGGGTGGCAGGAGGAGATGGAACAGCTCTGGAACCTAGCGGACGTGGCCATCCTGCCCTCGTATCGCGAGGGCGTGCCCGTGAGCATGCAGGAGGCCCTGGCCTGCGGGGTGCCGGTGGTTGTCACCGATGTGCCGGGATGCCGGGAGATTGCCGCGCCGCGCCAGGGCGAAACCGCATCCGAGCATGCCCTGTGCGTGCCCGCCGGGCAGTGGCAGCCCCTGGCCGGAGCCATTCAGTTGTTGGCGGAGTCGCCTGTCTTGCGGGCTTCCATGGGAATGGCCGCCCGCCGCAAGGCCGAGGAAGCCTTTGATGCCCGGGTGCTGGCCCGCAAGACCATGGACGTGTATGCCGCCCTGCTCGCCGGCCGCGTGGGCTGAAGGTCAAATCAAGCGCGCTCGGCTGGTTCGGCCTTGGCGACTGGATCGGCTGGTTCGACGGCTTCGGCAGATTCCACCGACTCCACCGATTCCGTAGACTCCGCAGATTCCGCAGATGCTTGCACGGCGTGGCGCACGCAGGGGGTGGATTCCAGAGCTTCGGCATCAGCCTTGGCCAGGGCATGCAGCCTGCCGTACAGCGGGAGGTGGTACTTGATCTTGGCAAAGGCGATGCGCAACACGATGTACAGGGGAATGAACCAGAATTCGGGCCGCACCCGGCCAAGGAACGGGGCGGAAAGGTCAATGACGCGGCCAAACCGGTAGTCCATCCATCCCAGGGCCAGGGCCAGGGGCCAGATGGAGGCGCAAAAGAGGGTGGCGCCCAGGAAAAAGTTGCGCCCAAAGGCGTCGTTGGCCAGGGTGTTGCAGGCCTTGAAGGCGGCTTTATCCTTCTCCACCAGGGCTTCGAAGCTCATGTCGCTGTGCTTCTTCATTTCCCGTTGTTGGGCCAGATGGGCGGAGCGGTTGATGCGGTAGGCCAGAGCCATGGCCACATCCCCCACCACGATGGCGCACAGGGCCACGTAGACACTGCCCACCACAAAACCCCAGTGCGGGTCCGGCACAAGCCGAAACGCCCAGATGAAGGCGGGATCGAGGAACGCGTTCAGATCTGTCAGGCTGCTCATGCGATTTCCTCCCCAAAAAAAAAGGAGGGGCCGCCAAGCGGCGGCCCCTGGTGCGACTGCGTTAGGCCTATAAGAGTTTCATGCCAAAAAAGCCGCGCAGCACGTAGTCCACGCCAGTGTAGAAGGCGAGGATGATGAACAGCACCTTGAGAGCGGTGTCCGGGATGTACTTGGAGGTGCGAGGGCCAACAATGGAGCCGATGACGATGCCCACCATTTCCGCGCCGATGAAGGACCACTCGATGGGCGTGCCCTGCATCATGTAGGAAAAGATGGAGGTGATCATGCCCACGAACACGCCCATGGCCGAGGTGCCAGCCACCAGGTACATGGGCAGGCCAGCCATGGAGGTAAGGAAAGGCACCAGCAGGAAGCCGCCGCCCACGCCCAGGAAGGACGCGATGGCGCCGATGGCGAAGGCGCCAATGACGGGCACGATGGGATTGAACTTGAATTCCACGCCAAAGAAGGTGAACACGCAGGAGGTGGCGGTGAAGGTCTTGATCTTCACGCCCTGATCCTTGAGGTCCCCACCCTTCTTCACGCTTTCCTGGAAGGCCTTGGCAGCGGCGGAGGCAGCCTTTTTCTTGGCCTTGCCGGCAGGGGTGACTTCATACAGCAGGTACATGCCCAGCAGGAGCACGAACATGCCGAAGTAGCCCTGGTAGGAGCTCAGGTTGATCTTGCCGGCGGTGAGCACGGGCACCAGGTAGGAGCTGATGATGGTGCCGATGCCCAGGGCCAGGCCCAGGGGCAGCACCAGCCGGCCCATCTTCCAGTAGTTGTAGGTGGAAATACCGGCAGAGGTGCCCACCAGGTACTGGTTGGAGGTGCGGATGGAGTCCGTGACGATCTTGTTGAGCTGCAGGTCCTTGCCAAAGCTCTTGGCGTACGCCCCGAAGCCGAACACCGTCATGTGGCCGATGGCCGCCATGACGCCTCCGAAGGCGCCCACGGTGGAGAAGATCCAGCCGACCCAGATGGCCCAGAGCAGGCCCTTCCACCAGTCGATCACCGGGCCGCCGGGAATGCCCAGGAAGCCGGGGGGCTGGGTGGGATCGATCTTGCCCGCGTCCACGGCCTGCTGGATGGCGTCAGCCAGCTTTTGTGCCTGGGCAGGTTCCTGGAACGCCATGAGCGTTGCCGCGGCCATGAACAGCACCAGCGCAAACAGTTTCAAATGTTTCACGTTGCTCACTCCTTCTCGACTTGAGTCAGTGATAATGAATATCCTGTCATCCAAAGGACTTCAGGCTTGTTCCCCGAATGTTCCCTGCCTGTTCACCACAGTGGTTCCCGTGCGCCAGCATCCCCACGGCGCAAGGGGTCAGCCCCGCTCCTGCCGCGCAAGCACCGTCTGGGCGTACGCCTCGCGGTTGCGGTTGGAGCTTTCGTTCACGTCCACGAACTCCAGGGCATGGGCGCAGCAGGCGGTCACGCAGGCCGGCTGCAGGCCCTCGGCCAGGCGGTCGCGGCAAAAATCGCATTTGATGGCCCGGCCCTGTTCGTCATCCCATTGCGGGATGCTCCAGGGGCAGGCCTGGATGCAGGCCTTGCAGCCCACGCACAACTCGCCCTGCACATACACCAGCCCTTGCTCGTCGCGGGTCATGGCCCCGGTGGGGCAGGAGGCGATGCACCACGCCTTGGCGCAGTGGAAGCAGGTCATGTACATGGTCTGGAGCCGGGGCTTGCCGCCACGGTTCACCGGGCCCTTGCTGACCAGTTTGCCCAGCCAGGCCCCCTCGGGGACCTTGTTTTTGGCCTTGCAATGCAACTCGCAGGCGTAGCAGCTGATGCACCGGTTGGGGTTGAACTTGATGATTTGCTTGCCCATTCTGTCCTCCTGCTCCAGAGATGGCTGGTCCGATCTCTTATTTGATACCGATATGGTGTGATTTTCTTGGGAGGCTGTAACACGCACAGCCCGCACCCGGACGGTTACGGCATCACCGCATGCCCGGCCGCTGTTGCCAGATCGAATACCGCGCCCGGCACAGTGCCCATGATCAGCAGTACCACCGCAAGGGCCAAACCCCAGACGAGTTCCCCCAGGGGCCGCTGGACCCGGTGGGGAGCGGTGTCTTCAGTATCATGCGTATAGGCATGACGGACGAGGGAGAGGTAGTAGTAGATGGCGATGGCCGTATTCAGCACCGCCACAATCACTAGCCAGTTGTAGCCATGGCCCCAGGCGCTTTTGAGGAGCATCAGCTTGCCCATAAAGCCCGCCGTGGGGGGCAGACCCACCAGGGCAAAGGCGCTCACGGCAAGCACCACGGCCAACACGGGCTCGCGGCGGGAGAGGCCGTCCAGGTCTTCCAGCACCACGTTTTTGCCCTCCGGGGCGATGCGACAGAGCACCCAGAAGATGGCCAGGTTCATGAGGATGTAGACCAGGGCGTAGAAGCTCGCTGCGGCCAGGCCCTCGGAGGTGCCGGAAACGAGGCCCAGCATCAGGTAGCCGGCATGGGCCACGCTGGAGTACCCCAGCATGCGCTTCACATCGCGCTGGGCCAGGGCGGCCAGATTGCCATACGTCATGGAAACGGCGCCCAGCACGGCCAGGAGCAGCGTCACTTCCAGGCCGGGGGTCAGCAGGGAGGCAAAGCGCACCAGCACCACGGCCGCGCCCAGCTTGGGCAGGGTGGCGATGAAGGCCGAGGTTTCGTTGGCGCTGCCCTGGTATACGTCCGGAGCCCAGAAGTGGAAGGGGAACAAGGCCAGTTTGTAGAACATGCCGCACAGGAACATGGCCAGCCCGGCGGCGGCCAGGGGCGCGTCGGCCAGGGAGAAATCCTGCCCGGCCAGGGCGGTCAGGTATGTGGTGCCATGGCTGGCCCACAGGTAGGAGAGGCCGTACAGGGCAATGGCCGTGGCCACCGCGCCAAAGAGAATATACTTGATGCCGGCTTCTGCGGCCTGGCGTTCCTTGGCCCGCAAGGGCACCACCGCATACAGGCTGTAGGAGGAGATCTCCAGGGCAACGTAAATGGTGATGCACTCCACGCAGGAGGCCAGGAGCATCAGGCCCCAGGCCGAGGCGGCCAGAAAGAAGTAGTAGTCCGGCTTCTTGGCAGCGTCCAGCTGGGGTGGATTGGCCGCATTCAGGGCCGCAATGGTAAAGCCCACGGCCACGGCCAGTTTGAAGAACTGGGCGAGGGCGTCGATCTGATAGGCGCCGTAAAACAGGCTGCCGTTGTCATTGATGCCCAACAGCGCCGCGGCGATGGTGGCCAGGCCGCCATAGGGCAGCCAGCACAGGCAGCGCCTGGAACCGTCCGGGCTGAGGGACTGCACGAACAGGACGGCCATCACGCCAAAGAGGGCCAGTTCGGGCAGGCACAGTGCGAGGTTGTACTGGCTCATGTCAGCGGACCTCCCCTTGGGTCATCCCGGCCAAAGGCGCATGCAGTCCGGCCAGGGCGGGCGAAGCTGGTGCCGTCTCGGCCTGCGTCGTGGCCTGCTCCGTGGCTTGCGCCGTGGCGTGCATGGTCATGTGAACCTTGGCGCGGTACTCGGTCAGCAGTTTTTCCACCGAGGGCGTCACCACCTTCAGCGCCAGTCCGGGGGCGATGCCCAGGTACAGCGTGAGGAAAGCCAGGGGGGCGAGGTAGAGCCACTCCCGCGGGTTCAGGTCGCCCCAGCCCTTGCCAGCCGGCGAGGCTGGCTGCCCGTAGGCCATCTTCAGCCCCA
>JAIWOE010000039.1 GCA_020217165.1 Desulfovibrio sp.
GGCGCAGCATGTAGGCTGCGGCCAGCATGGCGCCGGGGATGGCAACCAATCCCATCCAGGTGTTGAATTCAAAGGCCCCGATGAGCACCAGCAGCTCGCCCACAAAGCTGTTCAGCCCCGGGAAGCCCAGGGATGCCAGGGCAAAGAGGCCAAAGAAGCCCATGAACGCGGGCAGATGCCGGCCCAGGCCCATGTTGTCAGAGATTTCACGGCTGTGGCTGCGTTCGTAGATGGCCCCAACCATCATAAAGAGTGCGCCGGTGACGATGCCATGGTTCAGCATGACCATGAGGGCGCCCTCCACCCCGGCCTGGGTAAAGACAAAGATCCCCAGGGTCACGAAGCCCATGTGGGCCACGGAGGAGTAGGCGATGAGCTTCTTCATGTCCTGCTGGCCCAGGGCCACGAAGCCGCCATAGAGGATGGAGGCCACGCTGATGGCCAGCATCAGGGGGGCAAAATAGTCCGCCCCAAGGGGGGTGAGGCCGATGCAGAATCGCAAAAAGCCGTAGGTGCCCATCTTCAGCAGGACCGAGGCCAGGAGCACGGACCCGGCCGAAGGCGCTTCCACATGGGCTGCGGGCAGCCAGGTGTGGAAGGGAAACATGGGCACCTTGATGGCAAAGGCCAGGGCCATGGCCAGGAAGATCCAGCACTGGAAGCCGAAGGCGTAGTCCCCCTGCATCAGCTGCGGGATGGAGAAGGTGCCCTCGTGCACGTACAGGGCCACGATGGCCGCCAGCAGCAGGGTGGAGCCGGCCAGGGTGTACAGGAAGAACTTGATGGAGGCGTAGCGCCGGCGCGGACCGCCCCACACGGCGATGAGCAGGTACATGGGCACCAGCATCGCTTCCCAGAAGATGTAGAAGAGCACCAGGTCCATGGCCACGAACACGCCCACGCAGGCCCCGGTCATCAGCAGGAGGCAGACGTGGAATTCCTTGACCCGTCTGGAGATGTACGTCCAGGAGCACAGGGTGCACAGGGGCAGCAGCACTGCCGAAAGCACCACCATGAACAGGGAGAGTCCGTCCACGGCCAGGTGGTAGGTGAGCCCGGCCTGGGGCATCCAGGGTTTGAGTTCCACGAACTGCCAGCCGGCGTCGCCCAGGGCAAAGCCGCCCAGGAGGGTCAGGGCCAGCAGGGTTTCCACAATGCCGATGCACAGGGTGATGAACCGCGCCCCTGTATCGTCCACCTTGAGCACCATCAGGATCACGGCCCCGACGATGGGCAGGAAGATCAGGTTGGTGAGATACGGGAACGCGGCGAGCATGTGCTGTTCCATGATCATCCCCTATCCCAGCCACCACAGGCAGGCGGCGATGCCCAGGGCAAGCGCCGTGGCCAGGGCGGCATAGTGTTGCAGGTCGCCGGTTTGCAGTCTGGCTGCCAGCCGGCCCGTGGCGCCCACGGCCTTGGCGGCACCATCCACCACGCCGTCGATGGCCGCCACGTCAAAGGCGCTGGCGCCCTTGGCCCCCAGCTTGAGTCCGGGCAGACCCAGGGTGCGGTAGACTTCGCTCCAGATGCCGTCGATCCAGGCCGCCGGCCGGCTTACCAGCAGGGAGAAGGCCTTGCCGATGAGCACGTAGAACCACTCGAAGTCCATGTTGCGCTGGGCATGCGGGGTGAGCACGTTGCGCAGGAGATAGAAGCCCAGGCCAGTGAAGCCCAGCAGGGTGAAGGCTTGGAGGATGTTGAAGAGCTCGTAAGGATGGAATTCCACATGGTGCAGCGCCGTCACAAAGGGTGTGTAGGCTTCCACGTGCCCATGCATGGGGAATGGCAGCAGGGAGTACAGCAGGTTGGGGAAGAGGCCCGTCACAAGACACAGGAGTGCCCCGCCGAGCATGGCCACATACATGTTCACCGGAATGGGTTCCAGGTGCATCTCGGAATCTGGCTTGGCGAAGAAGGCGAAGTACGGCAGCTTGATCCCCACGGAGAGGAACGTCCCCACCGCGGCGATTTCCATGCCCAAGGCCAGCCAGGTGTGGTGGGACTCGGCCGCGCCGGCAATGGTCATGGTCTTGGAGATGAAGCCATTGAAGAAGGGCATGCCGGAGATGGACACCGCCGCGGCCATGTACAGCAGAAACACCAGGGGCAGCCGGCGGGCCAGGCCACCCAGCTGGTTCAGGTTGGCGGTACCGGCGGCGTGCAGGAGGCAGCCCGCGCCCATGAAGAGCAGGCCTTTGTACAGGATGTGGGCATAGGCGTGGGCGCAGGCGCCGTTCACGGTCATGGCCGTGCCAATGCCGATGCCGGCCACCATGTACCCCACCTGGGAGACGATGTGGTAGGAGAGGATGCGCCGTGCGTTGTTCTCCATGGTCGCGTAAAACACGCCCCACAGGCACATGACCACGCCCAGGATGCCCAGGATTTCCACCCCGGCAAAGGCCCGGGCCAGAACGTACACGGCCGTCTTGGTGGTAAAGGCGCTCATGAACACCGCGCCCGTCACCGTGGCTTCGGGGTAGGCGTCGGGGAGCCAGGCGTGCAGGGGCACCACGGCGGCATTGACGGCAAAGCCCAGGAGAATCAGCCAGTCATACAGCTGCAGGGCCGTCGGGTCCACGGGGTTGAAGTCGAAATTGCCCGTGGCCTGGTAACGCAGCATGATGCCGGCCAGCAGCGCCAATCCACCCAGGGTATGCACCAGGAAGTAACGGAAGCCTGCGGCCGTGGATTCCCGTCTGCGGCGGAACCAGATGAGCAGGGTGGAGGCCACGCTCATGAGTTCCCAGCCGATGAAAAGGGTCAGATAATCCCCGGCAAACACACACAAAAAGGCCCCGCCCATGTAGCCCATGCTGGCCACGTGCTGCCAGCGGTCCTTGAGGTGCATGGCGTAGATGCAGCCAAGGATGGCCTGCAGGGCGAAGATGTGGGCGAAGATGATGGAAAGCCGATCCACCCGCGCCAGGTTCAGATCCAGCCCCAGCCAGTACAGGTGCAGGTTGGCCCCGCCCTCCCCCTGGCTGATGGCGACCATGACCAGGAAGGCCAGCACGGCCATGGCCGGCAGGAGCCAGCGGTGGATGCCCCGCGGCAGCAGGGCCGCCCCCGCGGCGCCCACGGCAAAAAATGCCGCAGGATGGAAGAAGAAGGACGCCGTCTCAGCGGTCATAATAGTCCTCCCGGCGGCCGATGCACTTTGCCACGAATTGCTTCAACACCAGGGCCATGATCACGGCCACGCCCAAGCCAAACACGGCCCAGAAGCCGGGCAGGGAATCGTAGCCAAAGTGCGGATGGGCCGGCTTCAGCACAAAGCTGCCCGCCATCAGCACCCCCAGTGCCACGAAGAACGCCCGCTTCCACAAGGCCGCCTTGGTGCGCTGCCGCGCAAACCAGCTCCCCAGGGAGTTCTGCATCTCGTCCCAGGCCATCACAACCCCCGCAAGGTGTTGATGAAGTGCAGGAAGATGGGGAACAGCCCCAGCGCCACCGAAACCGCCGCCGTCAGGCACAGGGGCACCACCATGGTGGCCGAGGCCTCCTGGAAGTGGGCCATGGCCACCTCGGCCTCCTCATCCACGGGCTTCTTGAAGAAGGCGGTGAAGATGATGGGCATGAAGTAGCCGGCGTTGAGGATGGTGGAGAGCAGCAGCGCGCACATGAGCACCACTTCGTTGATCTGCATGGCCCCGCGCAGCATGAACCACTTGGAGACGAAGCCGCAGACCGGCGGCACCCCGATCATGGACAGGGACGCCACGGCAAACGCCCCGAAGGTCCAGGGCATTTTCCGCCCCAGGCCGTTCATTTTGCTGACCTGCTTCAGGTGCGTGGCCACGTAAATGGCGCCAGCGCCCATGAAGAGGGTGATCTTGGAGAAGGCGTGGTGGGCGATGTGCATGAGCCCGCCTTCCACGGCCAGGGGGGCCAGCATGGTTACCCCCAGGATGACGTAGGAGAGCTGCGCCACCGTGGAGTAGGCCAGCCGGGCCTTCAGGTCATCCTTGGTCAGGGCGATGATGGAGGCCGCCACCAGGGTGAACGCCGCCACATAGGCCGTGGGAATGCCCAGGAACAGCGTGTCCATGGTCTCCAGGCCGAACCCGGAAAGCACCACCCGGGACACCGAGAACACCCCGGCCTTGACCACGGCCACTGCGTGCAAGAGGGCCGAGACCGGCGTGGGCGCCACCATGGCCGAGGGCAGCCAGTTGTGGAAGGGCATGATGGCCGCCTTGGCCAGGCCGGCGATGTACAGCACGTACGTCAGTTGCACCAGGTGCGGATTGGCCGTGGCCGGGAAGATGCCCGTAGCCACGTCGTGCAGGTTGAAATCCAGAGTTCCGGCAAGCACATAGGTAAGCACCATGGCCGGCAGGAAAAAGAGCTTGGAGGTGCCGATGAGGTAGATGAAGTACTTCCTCGCACCGGCCCAGGCTGCGTCATCCTCGTGATGCGCGACCAGGGGATAGGTGAAGACGGAAATGATTTCGTAGAACAGATACAGTGTGAAGATGTTGGCGGCCATGGCCACGCCCAGGGCGCCAAAGATGGCCACGGCAAAACAGAAGTAGTAGCGCGTCTGGGCGTGTTCATTCAGGCCGCGCATGTATCCGATGTTGTAGCTGGTGACCAGGATCCACAAGAACGGAGCAATGCAGGCAAAGATCAGCGCCAGGCCGTCCATGCAGAAGGAGATGGAGATGCCGGGATACAGCGTCACCAGCGTGTATTGCAGCACCTCCCCATCCAGCACGGCGGGGATGAAGCTGAACACGGACAGGCTGGCCAGAATGGCCGCCACAAAGGAGACGCCCTCGCGCTGGTTGATGTTCTTGCGGAACAGGTAAATGGCGAACGGCGCCAGGAATGTCACCACCAGGGGCATGAGCAAGGCGGGCGTGTGCATGATCTTCCCTCCTTACCCCTTGAGTTCGGCAACGACGTCGGAGGACGACGTGCCGAATCGTTTGGCCAGCACCAGGACAATGGCCAGCACCAGGGTGGCTTCGGCCGCTGCCAGGCCCATGATCAGCAGGGCCCCCAGCTGGCCCAGGCCGGCCTGGGTGGCATTCTCGGCCGTGGCAGGGGACAATTGCGTGGCCGCCACGATGGAGAGCCCCGCGCCGTTGAGCATCAATTCCACGCTGATGAGCATGCCCACCAGCGTCCTGCGCAGGCAGAAACCAAGGAGCCCCAGGGCCAGCAGCGTCAAGGCTGCAAGCTGGTAGCACAACAGGGGATTGCCGAAGAGCGCGCTCATTTGGAAAGCCTCCGCTCAAACCCGAGGACCACCGCCCCGGCCATGGCCACGAAAAGCACCAGGGAAATGGCCTCGAAGGCCAGGACATAGTCGGTCAGCAACAACTGCCCCAACGCCTGCAGGCTGATCTCCACCGGCGTACCGGCCGGCATGGGCGCGTGTCGCAGCAGGAGCCCACCCACCCGGGCAGCCGGTGCGGCCGCGGCCAGCACGGCCAGGATTTTTTTGCCCATCGCAGGCCGGCCCTCTTCTTCGCCCCTGGTGAGCATGATGGCGAAGAAGATCAACACCGAGACAGCCCCCACGTAAATGAGCAGCTGCATCAGGGCCACGAAGGGCGCCTGCATCAGGAGGTACATCCCCGAGACGCCAAAGAGGGTTTTGATGAGTCCCAACATGGCCTTGACCAGACTCTTGGCCGCCACGGCCATGATGCCTCCCACGAGGATGGCCAGAAAATACAGGACGAACAGCGCCTTGGCTGCGGCGTCGGCCGTCAGGAAGTCCAGGGTCATACGCCTTCGCCTCCTTGTGCGTCCTTGTTGACGAACGATTTGCGCGGGGCCAGCTTTTCCGGCTTGCCGCCACCACGGGGGCCTTCGCCGGGCGCGGGCGGCTGTGGCTGGCTGCGCAACCGGGCCAGGAGGTCCACATGGAACGCCTCCCGGGAAGGGCCGGCCAGGTACAGATTTTCCGAATGCCGCAGGCTGGAAACCGGGCACACCTGCACGCACAACCCGCACAGGCTGCACAAGGTGTAGTCCAGATGGAAGGAGGTCACTTTCTTGCGGCCGCCTTCCTTGGGCATGGCTTCGGTGCGCTTTGTCTTGGGAGTAACGGCGTCCAGTTCCACGGTTTTTTCCGCAGGCTGCGCGGTCTTGGCCGGCTTTTCCACCTTTATAAGGATGCAGTTGGACGGGCAGATGCGTTCGCACTGCATGCAGGCGATGCAGCGCGGCGTCTGGGCCTCGTCTTCCAGGGGCACCAGCTCGATGTGCCCGCGGTAGCCCTTGAGGGCGGCTTCGCCCACCACCTGCCTGGGGTAGTGCACCGTCCGCTGGGGCTTGGCGAACTCCCGGCCGGTGATCTTCAGGCCCACCACCAGGCTTTTCAAGCCCTGCACGGCCTCCACCAACGGTTTGAACATGGGAGCAGACATGGTCACACCACCGCCAGTGCCACGAACGTGGCCAAAAGATTCAGCAATGCCAGGGGGATGAGCCACTTCCAGCACAGGTTCAGAATCTGGTCGAAGCGTACGCGGGGGTAGGTCCAGCGGATCCACATCATCACCAGCAACCAGGCGTAAATCTTGAACAGGAACCACCAGACGCCATCCACCAGCGGGCCTTTCCAGCCTCCCAGGAAGAGGGTGGCGCCCACGGCGCTCACGACGATCATTTCCGCATATTCCGCCAGGAAAAAGAGGCCGAAGCCCATGCCGGGGTATTCCGTGTGGAAGCCAGCGGTCAGCTCGCTCTCGGCCTCGGGCAGGTCAAAGGGGGCGCGGTTGGTTTCGGCCACGCTGCACACAAAGTAGATGAAGAACGCCACCGGCTGCAGAGCCACGTTCCACTGCCAGGGCCAGCTGCCTTGTTTGGCCACGATTTCGCCCAGGTGCAGGGTGCCAGCCATGGCCGCTATGGCCAGCACGGCCAGGAGCAGCGGAATTTCATAGGCCACGCTCTGGGCCACGGCGCGGGCCGCGCCGAGGAGGGCCCATTTGTTGTTGGACCCCCAGCCGGCCATGCACAGGGCCACCACGTTCAGCCCGGCAAAGGCCAGGATGAGCAGCAGGCCCAGGTTCACGTCCAGGCCATAGAGGCCGGGACCGAACTCAATGGGCAAAAAGAGCAGGAACACCGGCATGAAGGAAACTACCGGCGCCCCCCAAAAAAGCAGCCAATCCGCCCCGTTTGGGGTGACGAGCTGCTTGCCCACCAGCTTGAGGGCGTCGGCCACGGCCTGCAGAATGCCGTGGGGACCGACTTCGAAGGGACCGGGCCGGCGCTGGATGTGCCCGGCCACCTTGCGTTCCAGATACACCAGCAACATGCCGTTGACGCCGACAAACGCCGCCAGCGCCGCCAGGGCCACCACCAGACGCACCAGGGCGCCGGGAATTTGCAGATCGGCGAGGGCCATCATCGGTCAATCTCCGGGATCACAAGGTCCAGGCTCCCCAGGGTGGACACGGCGTCCGCCAGGAGGGTCCCACGGGAGACTTCCGCAAAGCAGGAGAGGTTGGAGAAGCAGGGAGAGCGCAGGCGCATGCGATAGGGTGTCTTGCCGCCGTCGCTGATCACTTCCACGGCCACCAGACCGCGGGCCGCCTCCACCACACCGCGGGCCACCCCCTTGGGCAGGGTAAAGTCCTGCTTGGGCGCCTTGGGGTGCAGATGCCCGCCAGCTGCGCCGGGGATGCGTTCCAGCACTTGCTTGATGATCCTGGCGCTTTCCGCCATCTCGTCCATGCGCACCAGATATCGGGCCAGGGCATCGCCCTCGGTGCGTACTGGAATGGTGAAATCGAATTCCGAATAGAGGGAATACGGCCAGGCCCGGCGTACGTCGAAGGCCAGGCCGGAGCCGCGGATCACTGGGCCGGTGCAGCCGTAGCGGCGGCAGACGTCCAGATCCATTTCCCCCACGCCTTCCACGCGCTTCCTGAGGATGATGTTTTCGGTCACCAGGTCCTTGTACATGGCCAGGCGGGCGTCGAATCCATCGATGAAGTCTTTGACGCCCTCGTAAAAGCCAGGCATGGGCTCGTGGGAAACGCCGCCAAAACGGTGGTAGCAGTAGGTCAGCCGCGAGCCTGTGGCCAGTTGCAGCAGGTCCATGATGGTTTCGCGGTCGTCAAAGCCGTACATGATGGGCGTGAAGGCCCCCAGGTCCAGCAAATAGGCGCCCCACCAGAGCAGGTGCGAACTGATGCGGTTGAGCTCCACGGTGAGGATGCGCAACAGCTCGGCCCGCTCGGGCACTTCAATGCCGGCCAACTGTTCCACGGCCAGCACCAGGGCATGGTTCCAGCCCAGGGCGTGGAGGTAGTCCACGCGGCCCATGTTGGGCAGGAACTGCCCGGCCTTGCGGTTCTGGCCCATGAGCTCGTGCATGCGGTGGATGTACCCCAGCACGGGTTCTGCGCGGACGATGTATTCGCCGTCCAACTCCAGGATAACCCGCAGGACGCCGTGGGTGGAGGGGTGCTGCGGACCCATGTTCAGGATGAGCCGATCCGGCTCCCCCGTGGCTTGGAAATGCCGGGTGTAGAAATCCCCCGGCGCATCGGGGAGGCCTTCCGAAAAGATGGCATGCACCGGCGGCGGGGCCGGGATCTCGTCTTCCCAGCCAATCAACGGCGCGGCCGAAGGCGCGCCCACCACGGCGGAATAGTCCATGACCGTGAAGATGGAGCTGCGTTTGTCCACCGGACGGGAAAGGGGCTTCTCGTCCACCATTTCCGGGGCCAGCAGCAGGGGCAGGGGGGTGGGATGGCCGGTAAAGGTCACGGGGAAAAAGTCCATGGCCTCGCGCTCGTGCCAGTCCGCACCCTGGAAAATGTGGGAGACGGTGGGAAACACAGCCGCGCCACCGCCGTTGGTCGCAGCCAGGGCGTGCAGGGTCACGCGGTCCAGGGTTTGGGGGTTGCTGAGATGATAGACCGCCTCGCAGCCTTCGGCATATTCGGTAACGGTCACGTCTTCCAACAGCATCCCGTCGGCCTTGAGCCGGCACATGGCAGCGGGCAGGGCCGAGGGTTCCAGGAACACCTGCCGGCCGCCGCAGGGCCATTCAACGAGCCGGGGAGCCCCGGCCAGGGATTCCAGCACTTGTTCACGCATGGTCGCCCTGCTCCTGTGCCACGGTGTGTTGGACGGCTTCCATGCCCTCAGGCTGCGGCCACCAGCGCTTGCCGGTGATCTTTTCCTGCAGCTGGAACAAGCCTTCCAAAAGCGCTTCGGGACGTGGCGGACAGCCCGGCACATACACATCCACGGGCACCAGCTGATCCACGCCTTCCACAATGCCGTATTGTCCCTTGAAGCTGAACGGGCCGCCGGAGATGGCGCAGTTGCCCAGGGCCATGACCCACTTGGGGGCGGGCATCTGCTCGTACAACCGCACCAGAGCCGGGGCCATTTTCTTGGAGACCGTGCCAGCCACGATCATCAGGTCGGATTGTCTGGGGGAAGGGCGGAAAACTTCCGCGCCAAACCGGGAAATGTCGAACCGCGCCATGCCCACGGCCATCATTTCAATGGCGCAGCAGGCCAGGCCAAAGGTCATGGGCCACAGGCTCATGGCCCGGCACAGGTCGGTAATCTGCTTGACCGGGCCGATTTCCAGGGCGCCCGGCACCAGGGCCGTTTCCGCCTGTTTGAGCCAGGGGGCTAGGAGATCTTTTTCGGCCATGTGAAGACCCCCTTCTTCCAGAAATACAGAACACCCAGGCCCAGGGCGGCCAGGAAAATGCACACCTTGACGAGCTCAATCCATCCCGCATGCTCGGTATAGGCTACGGCCACGGGGAAGAGGTAAAGCACGTCCACATCAAAGGCCAGGAACAGCAACGCATAGAAATAATAGTTGATGCCGAAACGAATCCAGGGCGATCCGTGCGGCGGCATGCCGCACTCGTACGGCATGCGCAAATCCCCGCCGGAAGCCCGGGGCGCCAGCAGCACGGAGCCTGCCAGCGGTGCGCCGGCAAATGCCACGCCCAGTCCCAGAGCAGCCAGAATGGCGATGTTCAGCCAGGTGAAGACCATGCGCCGTCCCCTTTTTTCCGGTCAAGTTCGTCTCGTCATGCGCCCAGACGCCTGCCTATTCCCTATGATTGCAAAACACCTTTGCTGACAAAATGTCAAGAAATCTGGAAGTTGTTCTTAATTTCCCAATTTTTTTCACTAGGATTCAGCCATGAACCACGATTTTTGGGATTTCAGTGTTCTTTTTTTCACAACCCAGCCCCTTTGCTTGCCTGAAGGCGCCGGGACCTGTTACCAACAGCTATCCGGTAAAGACCCGCGAGCGGACGGCATTTGCCGTCATTCAGATCTTATATGAGGGTGGAACTCATGGCCAGAAAAGACGTTTACAGCCTCTGCGGCATGTGCACCGTGCGGTGTCCCATCATGGTGGAAGTGGAAGATGGCGCGGTGCGCTTTATTCAGGGCAACCCCAAGGATGCCGGCATGCGCGGTGCGCTGTGCCCCCGCGGCGCCGCGGGCTATGCGCTGACGCAGGACAGCGAGCGCCCGCAATATCCGATGATCCGCGAAGGTGCGCGCGGCGAAGGCAAGTGGCGTCGGGTCACATGGGATGAGGCCTTTGCCCATGTGGCGGAAAAACTGCAGGCCATCATGGCGGAGCATGGTCCGCAGAGTGTGCTGTGGTCCGACCGCGGCGGCCCTTTTGTCGATCTGCACCAGGCGTTCATGCGTGGCATCGGATCGCCAAATTACTGCAATCATGATGCCTCCTGCGCTCGCAACGTCCAGCACGCCGCCCTTTCCGTTGCTGGATCCGGCCGCAAGGACTTCATTTACGATTACAAGAATGCCAAGCACATTGTGCTGCAGACGCGCAACATCTTCG
>JAIWOE010000318.1 GCA_020217165.1 Desulfovibrio sp.
GATGATGCCATACGCGCCTGCCGGCCGGATGCAGGCCAGGGCCGCGCCGGGAGCTGCCTCGAAGAGGGCGTTCCAGAATTGCGGATCGGCTGGCTGCCGGTTCCAGACACAGGCCTCGTCCAGGGCGGCCAGGAGCGGGGCATCCTGCCCTGCCCCCTCGGCCAACCCCGAGCGCACCAGGTAACGGGCAATCTGCTCCAGCGCATCACGCATGGTCGCCTCCCTGTGCTTCAGGTCGGACATCAGATCTGATGCCGGATGCCGTTGCGGGCGATGCTGCCGGGCAGCCCGACACATCCCAGCCGCGGATCCGGTAGTATTTGCCACGTTCCTCCAAAAACGCCCGTCTGTCCAGGGGGGGCATGGGGACGCCTTGTGGCCCGGGATCCCCTTGCGGAGGGAGAAAGCAGCGCGGGGGCAATTCGTCCTGAGCGGCATCGAACCCGGCAGCGCAGTGCAGGCGACGGTCCTGGTCCACCATGGCCGCACCGCAGGCGGCCAGGTCCCCTGCCGTGGCGTTCCACCCCGTGGTGGCGGCCAGGGCCTGGGCCAATTCCTCAAATCCAAGGCCCACCAGGGCCAGGCTGCACAGCCCCACCCCCTGGGCCACGGCGGCGGCATCTTCCCCGCGGGCCACCAGCCGCGCCTTGCCAGACCAAGAAAAACGGTCCACGGCCACGGGTTTGCGCAACAACTCCTGGTGCCAGACCACGCAGGCCTCGGGGTCCGGCCCCTGGGTGCCCACGGCCAGGGCCAGGGCCAGGCCCCAGGCCCCGCGCGGGTCCATGCATGGCAGGGCCATGCCCTTCACGCGCATGGCGATGCCGGGGGGTGTCTCCAGATCCGCACCGCGGCCCAGGGAGTCCACCAGGGCCAGCACCGCGGCGTCGGTGCAGGGCTCGCCCCGCGCCTCCAAGTGGCCGGCCACGGCGGCGGCAGCCTCCCAGGCGTCCAGCCCCAGGGCCAGACACCGGCCATGCGCCCGGCGCACAAGCTCCCGTGAGCCTCCCCCCACCAGGGCGGAAAAGCCGGCCATGGCGGCCAAATCCGGCAAGAGCGCGCCCGCCGCAGCCCGGCCGCAGGGCGCCGGGCAGGCCGTGCAACCCACGGGCCCGAGGCGCTGCCCCAACGCCATATCCGCAGCATGGGCCAGGGCGCCCAGGGGCTCGGGTTCCGCGGCCCAGGTGGTCTGATAATGACAGGACGCCAGCATGCGGCGCGCCTGAAGCACGTCGAACAGTGCGCCATCGCCGTGCCGCCCGATGCCGGACGCCCCATCCAGCGCCGGCGAGGCATGAATCAACCGCAGGAACACACGACGCATGCGCCGCAGGGCCTCGGCATCATGGACCTCAAATGGCTGATGGCCATCCACCGTCACGGCCAGCAGATTGCGGGCGGCCAGGGCCAGCCCCAGGCCTCCGCCTGGCACGGGCCGGCCATGTTCCTGCACCAGGCAGGCCAGGGGTGATCCCGCCTCCGCCGCCGGCCCGACACAAAGTACAGCCCGCCGCGGCCTGCACAACGCCGCCACCCGCTGCGGAGTCTCCAAGGGCTGCAGGGGGTCAGCCTCTGCAAACCGAGCAGCTGCGGCCTCCAGATGCACCACCACCGGCGCCTCGGCCCGGCCGGTCAGGCAAACGGCGTCCACACCGCACCGCAGCAGGGCCGCCGCAAGGCGGCCGCCGGCAGGGGCATGGCGGATGGTGCCCGTGAGGGGAGACAGGGTGGACACCACGGCCCGGCCCGCCATGGGCAGCACCCCCGCCGTCAGGGGGCCTGCCGCAAGGACCAACGCCGGCTCCGATGCGGTGGTCAACAGCCAGCCCGCCAGTCCCCGGCCGCCCAGGGTCGCCCGCAGCACCTCCCCGGGCACGGAGGCCAGCCGGAATCGCCGGTGTCGCAGATCCACATGCAGCACCCGGCCACGCCACCCGGTCATGCGTCGGCCTGGCCTGCTGCCGATGCAGGCACCGAGACGGGCGAAGGGGTCCCGCGCAGGGGTTTGATATCGAGAATGGGGGTGCCGTCCAGCACTTCCAGGGGATGCACGGCGATGCCGTCCGGGGTAATGCGCACGATGTTCGTGACGTGCAGCCCGATGGGGTTGGGCCGGTTGGGAGAACGGGTGTTGAACACCCCTTGCAAGGGCCGGGACGGGTCCCCGCGGGGATGCACCCGCAAGAGGTTCCTGTTGGCCAGATGCAGCCAGGTGAGCAGCACCACCTGCTGCCCGGCCTCCAGCCCCAGCATGGCGTCCCGGTACTGGGGCAGGATTTCGATCACCGCCTCCACACCGCCTTCGTGCTCCATTTTGGGGGCATCGTCCCTGGTGCGGATGGACGAACGCACCATCCCCACGAAAACCACATCCATGTTCGGCGAGTCTTGTCCGGGCATGGCACCAACCCTCCGCGGTTACTGCAGTGACTACGGGTCTTGCCGTTATTTGGGAAGCAGGTTGAACCGGTGCAAATAGCGGTACACGGCCACGGCCAGGGCCAGTTTGACCATGTCCGTGGGAAAAAACGGCGCAAAGCCGATGGCCAGGGCCTTCCAAAGGTCAATGTTGAGCCGCTGCATCAGCCAGACGAGGCCCAGGGCATACGTGGCGGCCAACCCGCCCAGGCCGAACAGAAATCCCCTGCCCCAGGACAAGGGCCGGGCCGGCCGCTTGAGGCTGCGTCGGGTGGCAAACCCGCAGATGGCCGCAGTACCGATGAACCCGACAAGATACCCGCCCGTGGGGCCCATCAGGTGGGCCAGGCCGGACTTGCCCCCGGCAAAGACGGGCAGGCCGATGGCGCCGCCGGCCACATACAGCAGCACGCAGGCGGCCCCGGCCTGCGGTCCCAACAGAAACCCTGCCAGCATGATGAAAAACGGCTGCAAGGACACCGGCACCGGCACCATGGGGACAATGAGGAACGCGCCCACGGCAATGGCGGCGGCCAGCAGGGCCGTCCAGACCAGATGATTGAGGGAACGGAGCGAATGCATGGACATGTTGTCTTGTACGCCAGGAGTGGCCAGGGCATCAAGCATTGCCTGGGGACAGG
>JAIWOE010000319.1 GCA_020217165.1 Desulfovibrio sp.
TGGCCCGACCGGCCGCTGCGGCCGAGCGCCATGTCCTGGTGCTGATGTCCTATGATCTGCAGGACCGCTGGTCCGCAGACGTGCTGGAAGGCCTTCGTGCGGTGCTGCACGGTGTCGACGTTGCGAACGGCCCAGGCGATTCACAGGCGCTGGATGTCCAGCTGCACGTGGAGTATCTGGATGTTCGCCGGCATCCCGAGGCCGAGTATCTGCAGGCCTTCGAGGAATTCCTGCTGCGCAAATACGCCGGCCGGGAACTGGCCCTGGGCTTGGCCTCGGACGACGCGGCGTTCGGGTTTCTCCTGCGCGCGCGGCATGCGTTGCAGCCAAACCTGCCCCTGGTGTTTTGCGGCGTCAACAACCTTTCCCCGGAATCCCTGGCCGGCCATGCCGAGGTAACCGGTGTTAACGAGGCGTTGGACATTCCGGGCACGGTGAACCTAGCCCTGAGACTGTTCCCCAAGGCGGAACAGCTTGTGGTGGTGGCGGGAACCACGGGGGTGGGGGCCGCGAATCTGGCGCTATTCCGCCGCAGCATCGCGCATTTTTCCCGGCCCATCGCCATTCAGGAGCTGCTGGACCTGCCCCGGCACGACCTGCCCCGGCGGCTGGCCGGGCTTCCCGAATCCGCCATCCTGCTGCGGCTGGACAACCTGCGCGAGCCCGACGGCTCCTCCACCTCCCTGCAGCAGAGCATGAAGCTGCTGGGCGCGGCCGCGCCATGCCCCGTATTCACCTGCTGGGATTTCGACCTGGGCCATGGCGCCCTGGGGGGCGTGGTGGTCAATGGTGCGGCCCAGGGCCACGCCGCCGGGGAACTGGCCCTGCAGGTGCTGCGCGGCCGGCCGGCCTCCACCTTAGCGGTGGTCATGACCAGTCCCAACGTGCCCATGTTCGACCATGCCCAACTGCATCGTTTCGGCGTTTCACACGGCGAGCTGCCGCAGGACGCTGTGGTGCGCAACGCGCCAGCTCCGTTCTATGTACGCCACAAGGGGCTTATCTGGATCGGCGGCGCCACGGTTGCTGCCATGGGCGTGGGCATTGTGGTCTTGGTGCTGGCGTTGCTGGCCCGGCGCCGCGCGGAAGCCGCCCTGCGAGAAAGCGAGCAGCGCTACCGGACCTATGTGGACAACGCGCCTTCGGGCATCATGATTGTGGATGGCCAGGGCCGGTATCTGGAGGTGAATCCCGAGGCCTGCCGCATTTCCGGCTACACCCGGGAGGAACTCCTGAGTCAAAGCCTCACCGAACTGTTGGCCCCGGAACGGCGGGAGGAGGGGCAGCGTCATTTTCAGCAACTGCTGGAGACGGGCCGTACCGACGGAGAAGTGCTCTGCCGCCGCAAAGACGGAGCCCTGCGCTGGTGGGTCGTCTCGGCCATCCGCATCGCTGAAAACCGGTTCCTGGGGTTCGTGTACGACGTGACCGAGCGGCGCCAGCAGGATGAAAGCCGCTCGATTTTTCTGGAATTGCTGGATAATGCCGAGCATGTGGTGGTGTTCAAGGATACGTCTTTGCGTTATGTGATGGTCAATCCAGCCTATACCGCCCTCACGGGGTTGACCCTGGCAGACGTGGTGGGCAAGACGGATCGGGAGGTCTTTGCCGGCTTGTCCACCCCGGAGCAGATTGAGGCCTATATTGAAAACGACCGTCAGGCGCTGGCCCTGCCACCCGGGAAATGCATTACCGCTGAAGAAGGCACCCTGGGTCCAGACGGTACCGTGCGAACGTTCCTGACCAAAAAGTTCCCCGTCTATACCCAGGACGGCGTCTTGCTGGGAGCCGGCGTCATCACCTGGGAAATTACGGACCGCAAGCGCGCCGAGGACGAGGTGCGCCTGCAGAGCCAGCTGCAGGAACTGTTGCTGAATATCTCATCCACCTACATCAGCCTGCCCCTGGACAAGGTGGATGACGCCATCAAGGATTCCCTGGGGGAGATGGGACGTTGCGTGAACGCGGATCGGGCTTATCTGTTCGCCTATCACTTTGACGAGGGCATCTGCACCAATACCCATGAATGGTGTGCCGAAGGCGTTGAGCCGCAAATACAGAACCTGCAGGCCATCCCCCTGGAGATGATGCGCGCCTGCGTGAATGCACATCTGCGCGGCGAGGCGCTCTTTATCCCGGACGTGCTGGCCCTGGATCCCGAAGATGTCGACCGTCAAGTGTTGGAGCCCCAGGGCATCCGCAGCCTTGTGGTGGTCCCCATGATGGAAGGCGAACACTGCCTGGGGTTTGCCGGGTTCGATCGCGTGCGCAGCGTGGCTCCCTTTGGGGAGAGTGAGCGGCGGCTCTTGACCCTGTTTGCGCAGCTGCTGGTCAACGTGCGGCATCGGCAGGAGCTGGAGTGCATCCTGGGCGAAGCCAGAGAGAAGGCCGAGAGCGCCAGCCGGGCCAAGTCCGAATTTCTTACCAACATGAGCCACGAAATTCG
Organism: Desulfovibrio sp.; assembly: GCA_020217165.1. Lineage (GTDB taxonomy): Bacteria > Desulfobacterota > Desulfovibrionia > Desulfovibrionales > Desulfovibrionaceae > Megalodesulfovibrio. The sequence continues at coordinate 2,447 of JAIWOE010000319.1, forward strand.
CACGCCCCTCAACGGTGTCATGGGCATGTTGCAGCTGCTGCAGACCAGCGATCTGGACGTGGAGCAGCGCGAGTATGTGGCCACGGCCCTGCAGGCCTGCCGGCGGCTGGTGCGCCTGTTGTCGGACATCCTGGACCTCTCCCGCATCGAGGCCAACAAGCTGGTCATCCAGTCCGCCCCCCTGGAACTGGCCGAGGTGGTGCGTCATGTCATCGACCTGTTCATGCCCATGGCCCGGGAACACGGCGTGGCCCTCAACGTTTCCCTGGATCCCTCCATCCCCAAATGGCTGCAAGGGGATGCACCCAGGCTCCAGCAATTGTTAACAAACATCGTAGGCAATGCCCTGAAGTTCACCCCTTCGGGCAGCGTGACGGTGGAGGCCTATCCCCTGACGCCCCGCCAGCCGACCCAGGCCCGGGTGCTGTTTTCCGTGTCCGACACGGGCATCGGCATCTCCGACGACAAATTGGACAGCTTGTTCAAACCCTTCTCCCAGGTCAGTCAGGGATATACGCGCACGCATCAGGGCGCGGGGCTGGGGCTTTCCATCTGCAAGCGGCTGGTGGGACTCATGGGCGGAAACATTGCCGTGGAAAGCGAGCCCGGC
>JAIWOE010000040.1 GCA_020217165.1 Desulfovibrio sp.
TCATCGGGGAGTCCAGGCAGGCGGCCCCGGCGCCGGGGCTGCAGTCGTGAGTAGGGTCAAGCTCAAGCGGCTCCTTGCCCAGCGGCGCCTGGCGTCCCTGCTGCAGGAGCTGGCCTCCCGCCTGGGCTCCCCCCTGTGCGTGCAGGACATGCAGGGCAGGCCCGTGCTGGGCGCGGCGGCCGGGGCGGGGGCCCGGCACGTCATCGAGGTGGAGGGGGAGGCAGTCGGCGCCGTCCACGGGGACCACCATGCCGCCCTCCTGGCGCACCTGCTGGCCGTGCTGGCCACCCTGGACCTGGAAAAACGCACCCTGGCCCACGATACCCTGTGCCGCTACAACGAGTTGACTCTGCTGTACGACATGGCCGCCCGCGCCCCGACCCTGCACGAGGCAGACGCCATGGCCGAGCTGGTGCGCGTGGCCCGAAGCGTGATTCCCTGCGACCATGCCGGCGTGCAGCTGTGCTGGAGGGGAGAGGCGTCCCGCCTGGCCCATGCGGAGCCGGATCGTGCGTTGGTGGAGACGGCCTTTGCGGAGGCGGCCGGCATTCATGGGGCAGTGCTTCGTCATGGACGGGCGGAAATCGTCAACGAATTGCAGACGGATCCCCGGGCCGCGGGTGTCGTCACCCTGCAGGCCATGCTCTGCGCGCCCCTGCGGTGCACGGGGGAGGTGTTTGGACTGGTGCATCTGGGTTCGTGCGTGCCGCGGCAGTATTCCACGGAGCAGTTGTCCCTGCTGGCCACCCTGGCCTTTCAGGCCGCGGCGGTGCTGGAGAACCGGCGGTTGCTCCGGCGGCAGGAGAATGCCCGACAGGCCTTGCAGGGCTTGCAGGCCCTGGCGTACTCGTTGGAACAAGCCCTGGAGCCTGTGGCGGAGGAAGGAGGCCGGACATGACAACCTTGCCACCTGTACCCCCTGGCTCACCTAGCTCACCTGGCCCGTCTGCCGCGGCGGGCATCAATCCGGATGCCCAGCGTGACTATCTGCACGGCAAGGTGCTGCTCAAGGCTCGGCGCTACGAAGACGCCGCCGCCGCCTTCAAGCGGGCCATCGCCCGCCAGGGGCTGTACCCGGACGCCTGCCGGGGGGTGGCCGTCAGCAGCCATGCCCTGGGCGACGCCTCACAGACCGTGGCGTACCTCATCAAGGCTGCGGGGCAGCTCATTCGCATGCAGCGGCTGGAGTCGGCGGCGCGCCTGTTCCGGTCCATCCGCACCGTCTACCCCGCTGCGCCCAACCTATTTTCCCTGGCTGCCCGGGCCGCGGCCCGGGCCCGGCACTGGGAGACGGCCCGGGAGCTCTTTGCCCATGCCGCAGCCTTCTCGCCCCACGAGCCGGAACTGGTCCTGGGCCAGGCCGAAGCCCTGACGGCCATGGGCCGGGTGGACGAGGCTCTGAAGCTGGTGGAGTCCATGCTGTTTCAGGGATGGTGCCTGCACGCCGCCGAGGCCCTGTACCAACGCATCACCGGGGAGGCCTGGCGTGAGACGCCGGGGGCTCTGTCGGCTCCGCCCGTCGAGGCGGCGCCCAGCCCTCCCCGCACCCTGGTGGTGGTGGACGACGAACCACACATCCGCATGCTCATGGAAGAAACCCTGGAGCCCCTGGAGGACGAGGGCGTAAGCATCTTCTTTGCCAAGGATGGCCGGGAAGGGCTGGACACCATCCGCCGGGAACGCCCCGGGCTGGTGTTCCTGGACGTGATGATGCCGCATTTGAATGGATACCAGGTCTGCGAACTCGTCAAGGCCGACCCGGCCCTCTGCGGCGCATGCATCGTCATGCTTTCGGCCAAGGGGCAGGAGGTGGACCGCATCAGGGGTGAGGCCGCGGGGGCGGATGTGTACATGACCAAACCCTTCAGCCCGCGGGAAGTGCTGGCCTCGGCCAGGCGACTGATGGGGCTGACCGGCGCCGCCGGTGCCGTCGAGCCCGCCGACTCCGGGGAAAAGGACTTCGACTCATGAACAGTTCACGCCACCGCCAGCGCATTGGCGAACTCCTGGTGGCCGCCGGCTGCCTGACCAAGGAGGACCTGGACCGCGTCTTGGAGGAGCAGGGCCGCACTCCCCTCAAGCTGGGCCAGCTCTTGCTGCAGAAGGGATTGGTCAAGGAGACGCACCTGGCCGATGTACTCTCCCGGCAGTTGCGCATGGCGCGGTATGCCGAGGCCGATTTCCGGCCTGACCGGGCCCTGGCCGCCAGGGTGCCGCAGGACATGGCCGCCCGGCACGGCCTGGTGCCCTTGGAGCGCCGCGGGGGCATCCTTTGGGTGGCCATGCGAGATCCCACGGATCTGCTGGCCCTGGACGATGTGGTGCGGGTCACGGGCTTGGATGTGGAGCCGGCCATCTGCACGGAGCGGGAGCTCGCCGCCCTGGCCCGCCTGGTGTACGGCGCCGAGTTTGCCGTCGCCGCCACGCCTTTTGACATCGAAGACATCGATGTGGAGGGCGAGGCCTCCCGCGATGGCGACGCCCACGACGCCACCGCCGCCTTCTCCGCGGATTCCCTGGCCTCCATGGCCGAGGATGCCCCGGTGGTGAAGATGGTCAACCACATCCTCGTCCAGGCCCAGGCCCGGAAGGCCTCGGACATTCACCTGTCCAAGGAGCAGGACCGCATTATCCTCAGGCTGCGCATCGATGGCCAGCTGGTGGATGCGCCAGCGCCCAAGGCCAAATTCTTCCTGCCCCTGGTCTCGCGGCTCAAGCTCCTTTCCAATCTGGACATCTCCGTCTCCCGCGTTCCGCAGGACGGCCGCTTCACCTTCACGGTGCAGGGCCGGGAAATCGGCGTGCGCACCTCCACCATTCCCACCATTTATGGCGAGAAGGTGGTCATGCGCCTGCACGAGCAGCACCAGGGCGGCCTGGAGCTGGATCACCTGGGCCTGGTGGATGTGGCCCGGGCCCGGCTGGAACACGCCATCCTCAAACCCCATGGCATCATCCTGGCCACGGGGCCCACGGGGTCCGGCAAGACGACCCTGCTCTATGCCGTGCTGCGGCGCATCAAGCGGCCGGGCATTAATATCATCACCCTGGAAGACCCGGTGGAATCCCGCGTGGAGGACATCACCCAGATCCAGCTCAACTCCAGGGCCGGCATGACCTTCGCCTCAGGCCTGCGTTCCATCCTGCGACAGGATCCCGACGTGATCATGGTGGGGGAGATCCGGGACAACGAAACCGCGGCCATCGCCATCAAAAGCTCCATGACCGGGCACAAGGTCATCTCCACCCTGCACACCAACGACGCCCCCGGCGCCCTGACCCGGTTGTTCGAAATGGGCGTGGATCCGTTCCTGGTCAGCTCCTGCCTGCAGGCCGTGGTGGCCCAGCGGCTGGTGCGGCGGTTGTGCCCGGATTGCCTGGAGGCGTACGAGGCCCCGCCGGAACAGGCCCGGCACATCCACCCGTCCCTCAATGGCAGCAGCCTGCACTTCTTCCGCGGCACAGGCTGCTGGAAATGCGACCATGCCGGCTTCAAGGGCCGGCTGGGGGTGTATGAAGTGCTGGAGGTGGACGCCCTGGTGCAGGAGCACATCCTGCGCAAGGCCTCCAGCTACGAGGTGAAGGAAGCCTGCGTGGCCGCCGGCACCCTGCGGACCCTCAGGATGGATGCCGGGGAAAAGGTGCTCACCGGGCAGACATCCTTCGAGGAGTTTGTGAGCGTGGCGTACTGACGCCTCAACAGGACAGCGCTCCGGATTGCCGCGCCTGCAGGCAGCAAAAATCCGCCAGGGTCAGGGCCGCCATGGCCTGACACACGGGCACGATGCGCGGAATGGCCGAGATGTCGTGCCGACCGCCCACGGTGATGCTGGTTTCCTGCCCGGCGATGGTGATGGTGGCCTGGGGCTGGTGGTGGGAGGCGATGGGTTTGACCCAGGCCCGGGCCACCAGGGGGCGTCCGTCGGAAATGCCAGCCAGGACGCCGCCGGCGTGGTTGCTGGCCTCCTGCCGGCGGGGCAGGGGGAGGATGGGGTCGTTGTGCTGGCTGCCGGTCATGCGGGCGGCCTCGCAGCCGGCGCCCAGCTCCACGGCCTTGACCGCGCCAATGGACATGAGGGCCGCGGCCATGCGGGCATCCAGCTTGTCGAACACCGGTTCGCCCAGGCCCTGTGGCATGGGCTCGGCCCGCACTTCTACCACGCCGCCAATGGTGTCCCCCAGGGCTTTGACTTCGGCCACCCGGGCCTGCCAGGCCGGGATGATGGCGTCGTCCGGGGCGAAAAACGGCCGATCCCAGACAGGGCCCAGGGCCGCCAGGGAGTGGGGCGTTGTGGCGCGGATGCCGCCCAACTCCAGAGTGTAGGCTGTCACGGTCACGCCCAGGGTGGCCAGGAACGCCTGGGCAATGGCGCCACCGGCCACGCGGCAGGCGGTTTCGCGTCCCGAGGAGCGCCCCCCGCCGCGGTAGTCCCGCAGGCCGTATTTGGCATGGTAGGAGAGGTCGCCATGACCGGGGCGGAACAGGTCCTTGATGGCGGAATAATCCGCGCTGCGCTGGTCCGTGTTGCGGATGCAAAAGCCGATGGCTGTGCCCGTGGTGCGGCCTTCGAACACACCGGAGAGGAGTTCCACGCGGTCCGGCTCCGTGCGAGCCGTGGAGGCCACGCCTGCCTGGGCCGCGCCGGGGCGGCGGCGGTCCAGTTCCTGCTGGATGGCCGCCTCGGACAGGGGAATGCCGGCCGGGCAGCCGGACACCACGCCACCCAGGGCCGCGCCGTGGGATTCGCCAAAGGTGGTCAGGGTGAAGAGCCGTCCGAAGGTGTCGCCGCTCACAGTGGTGTACTCCCGGAAAAATGGTCGTTGATGCACTGGCGGGCTTGCCGTGCCAGTTTTGCCACGGGTTGGGCCGCATCCAATGCGGCATGGGACGCTTCCCGATACAGGGATTCGCGGGAGGCGGCAACCCGAGCCGCCTCGGCCACGGGATCGTCCCCGGTGAGGGAGGGCCGCTGGCCGGGCTCCAGATGGGCCGCCAGCCGTGCGGTGATGAGTTCCCCCGGGGCGTTGAGCCAGAGCACCAGGCCAGCCTGCCGCATGATGCGGCGATTTTCCGGACGCAGGACCATGCCGCCGCCCGTGGCCACCAGCAGGGGGGCCGCCGCGGTGGCGGGCATGGCGGCCGCCTGCGCCAGGACGGCGGATTCCAGGTCGCGAAACGCCTCCCAGCCCCTGGCGGATACCAGATCGGCAATGCTGCAGCCGGCGTGCTGCTGGGCCATGGCATCGGTGTCCAGCCAGCGTCCGCCCAGGGCCTGGGCCAGGCTGCGGGCCAGGGTGGTCTTGCCGCTGGCGCGAGGGCCGATGAAAAAAATGCGCATGGGAGCTTCCTTCAGATGGATTCGTGCGGCGCGAGCCGGGCCAGGGGGATGCTGAAGCTGAAGACGCTGCCGCGGCCTTCCTCGCTGCGCATCCACAGCCTGCCGCCCATGAGCTCCACCAGGGAGCGGGACAGGGCCAGCCCCAGGCCCAGGCCGCCCTTGTGGCGGGACAGGGTGGCGTCCACCTGGGAAAAGGCCTGAAACATGCCGGTCTGTTTGGCCCTGGGGATGCCGATGCCCGTATCGCGCACGGCAACCAGCAGGCGGATAGGTCTCGGAGCCGGGGGAGCCGGGGGAGCGGTGGCGGAAAGGCAGGGGGCCGACGGGATACTGTCTGGGGTGGTGGCCTCGGAAACATGCACCTCCACGGCGCCATGTTCCGTAAACTTCACGGCATTGCCCACCAGATGAAACAGCACGTGGCGCAGGCGCTGGCCGTCCCCCACCAGAATGCCCGGCAGGGCTTCGTCCATGGAGCAGGTGAGCGCCAGCCCCTTGGACCTGGCGTGGGCCTGGAACGGTTCCATGGCCGAATCCACCACCTGCCGCAGGGAAAAAGGCTCGCAGGCCGGCTGCAGTTCCCGGGTATCCATGCGGGCGAGGTCAAGAATATCGTTGAGGATGGCCAGCAGGGATTGGGCCTGGCGTTCAATGGTCTCCACGTACTCCGCCTGTTCGGGGGTGCAGTCTTCCAGGCGCAGCAGCTCGGCCAGGCCGATGATGGCGGAGAGGGGCGTGCGGATCTCATGGGTCATGGTGGCCAGGAATTCGCTTTTGGCGCGGCTGGCGGCATGGGCGGCGTCCCTGGCGCGGGTGAGCTCAGCTTCCATCTCCTTGCGGGCGGTAATGTCCTGGTGGGTGCCCACCACGCGCAGGGGCCGGCCATCCTGCCATTCCACCACCTTGCCGCGGGACAGGATCCAGCGCCAGGCGCCGTCCTTGGCCCGCATGCGCAGTTCTTCCTGGTGCTCGGTGATCTCGCCGAACCGGTACTGCCGCATGTAGTGCCGGCCCTTGTCCACGTCATCGGGATGCAAGAGGGAGGCCCAGCCTTCCATGGATTGGTCGATGTCCTGCTGCGTGTACCCCAGCATGGCAGCCCAGCGCGGGGAATGGTACTCGCGGCCGGTGTCCAGGTAGTGTTCCCAGAGGCCGTCGCTGCTGGCGTCGAAGGCTTCGTTCAGGCGCTGGCTGGCCAGGCGCAGGTCCTGTTCCACGGCAATGCGCTGGCGGATTTCCTCTTCCAGTTGGGCGTTGGCCTGGAGCAGATCCCGGGTACGTTCCACCACCATGCGCTCCAGGTCTTCCTTGCGCAGGGCCAGGGCGGCGCGGGAAAGCTCCAGTTGCTGCAGGTTGGCCGTCAGTTCCTCGTTGGCCGAGGCCAGGCGGCGGGCCAGCAGGTCCCCTTCCAGCATGTGGGCGCCGGCGTGGAGCAGGATGGAGAGGGTGGCCAGGGTGGCATCCTGCAGCGCATGGCGATCCCCGGCCAGCATGGCCACGAACATGCCCTGCACCGAGGTGGGGGTGCGCAGGGAATGCAGGAGCAGCATTTCGTCGCCGGTGCTGGTGCGCACGAGTTCCGCCGCGCTGCGGGAAAGGGCCCAGGCGAAGGTGCCATTATCAATGAGACGGTTCACCTCTCCCTCCAGCCGCGTGGCCCACAGGTCCGGCTGCGCCAGGGCGCATTGAAAGTCCTGGGTTTCCGGATCCACCAGCCAGAGCCCCACGGCCTTGCATGGCGCCAGCAGGGCGGCCCGGGCGGCCACCTCCTGCACGATGGCCAGCCTGTCCCCTTCGGCTCCGCCAGAACCGGTGAAATGCACCAGGGAGCCGGCCAGCTCCAGGGCGTCCATGGCCTGCCGTTTTTCTTCCAGCAGAAAGCGGTTCTGCTCCTCCAGAAAGGCGAGTCGGGCGAGCAGATCCTTTGTCATGGCGATGTCCCTGGCCTGGGGCAAACGCCTCAGTGGGCGGGGTGAGGTTCCCGGGCTGCCGGCACGGCATGGGTCAGGAACGCGCCGGTGACGGAGTGTGGATCGGCAATGATCTGTTCCGGCGTGCCCTGGCTGACGATGCGCCCGCCGGACTCGCCGCCGCCGGGACCCAGGTCCAGCACCCAGTCCGCCGCCAGGATGACGTCGATATTGTGTTCGATGACCACCACACTGGCCCCCTTGTCCACCAGACTGTGCAATACCTTGATGAGTTTGCCCACCTCATGCATGTGCAGGCCCGTGGTGGGTTCGTCAAGGATGTACAGGGTCTTGGGCAGACTGCGCTTGCCCAGTTCCCTGCTGATCTTGATGCGCTGGGCCTCCCCGCCGGAAAGGGTGGTGGCCGGCTGGCCCAGGCGCATGTACTCCAGGCCCACATCCTCCAGCACCGCCAGCCGGCGCTCCAGGGCGGGATAATTCTGGAAAAAGAGGCGGGCCTCGCGCACGCTCATGTCCAGCACGTCGGCGATGTTCTTGCCCTTGTAGTGCACTTCCAGGGTTTCGCGGTTGTAGCGGCGGCCCTTGCACACCTCGCAGGTGACATACACATCGGGCAGGAAGTGCATTTCCACGGTGATGCTGCCATCGCCCTGACATTTTTCGCACCGGCCGCCGCGCACGTTGAAGCTGAATCGGCCGGGCTGGTAGCCGCGTTTTTTGGCGTCGGGGGTGGAGGCGAAGATGGTGCGGATTTCATCGAAGATCTTGGTGTAGGTGGCCGGGTTGGACCGCGGCGTGCGGCCGATGGGGGTCTGGTCGATGGCCACGATGCGTTCCACGGCCTCGGCCCCTTCCAGCCCGTCGATGAGCCCGGGCTGTTCCACCTTGAGCCCCTGGGACAAGGCCAGGTGCTTGTACAGTGAATCCACCACCAGCGAGCTCTTGCCCGACCCGGACACGCCGGTGACGCACACCAGGCTGCCCAGGGGAATGCGGCAGTCCACCCCGCGCAGGTTGTTGGTGCGGGCGTTTTTGATCACCAGGCTGCCGTTGGCCGGGCGGCGGGCCGTGGGCCGGGGAATCTGCAGGTCCCCGCGCAGGTACTTGGCCGTGAGGGAGGATTCGCTCTGCATCAGGCCGCCTGGTCCGTGCACGGGGCCGATGTGGACGATTTCTCCCCCCAGCATGCCCGAGCCTGGACCCAGTTCGATGACATGATCCGCAGCCATGATGGTGGCCTCGTCGTGCTCCACCACCAGCACGGTATTGCCGCGGGTTTGCAGGCTGCGCAGGGTGTTCAGCAGGCGGACGTTGTCTCTCGGGTGCAGGCCGATGGAGGGCTCGTCCAGCACGTAGGTCACGCCCACCAGGCCGGAGCCGAGCTGCCCGGCCAGGCGGATGCGCTGGGCCTCGCCGCCGGAAAGGGTGGACATGTTCCGCGCCAGGGAAATGTACTCCAGCCCCACATTGGCCAGAAAGCCCAGGCGGTGCGTCAGTTCCTTCAGCAGGGGCTCGGCAATGCGGGCCGTGTGTCCGGGGAACACCCGCGCCTCCAGCCAGGCCAGGGCCCGGGCGATGGACAGGGAGCAGAACTGGAAGATGTTCAGATCATCCACCTTCACGGCCAGGGCCTCGGGCTTCAGGCGTGCCCCCTGGCAGCTGGGGCAGGGCATGGACTGCCGGAAACGGGAAAGCTCGTCCCGCCAGATGCTGCCGAAATCCATGCCGCCTTCCAGAATGCTGACCACGCCTTTCCAGCCCAGGGCCGCATCCCCGTTGAACAGGGCGCTCCAGGCTTCCTCGCTGAACTGTTCGAATGGGGTGGTCAGGGCAAAGCCATGGGCCGCGCCCAGCTGGGCCAGGGCCTTTTCGTACTTGGCGAACACCCGGGGGCTCTTCCAGGGCAGGAGGCCGCCACCGGCCAGGGAAAGGCCGCGGTTTGGGGCCAGGAGCCGCGGCTCGAAGTATTCCACGCTGCCAATGCCCGAGCAGGTGGGGCAGGCGCCCTGGGGCGAGTTGAACGAAAAAAGCTGGGGGGAGGGGGCAGGGATGGCGATGCGGCAATCCGGGCAGGCAGAATCCGTGGAGAGCACGCGGTCGGCCTTGTCGCCGGCGTTGTCTGGCAGGTGCAGAATCACCCGGCCCTTGCCCATGTCCAGGGCCAGTTCCACGGAGTCCGCCAGCCTGCCGCGCAACTCGGCATTGTTGTCCGGCCGGCTCACCAGACGGTCCACCACCAGATCCAGGCTGTGTTTCTTGTTCTTTTCAATGGCGGGGAGCTCGTCCAGGGACACGATATTCCCGTCCAGCCGGACCCTGGCAAAGCCCTGGGATTTGAGCTTTTTCAGGCGGTCCTGCTGGGTGCCCTTTTGGTGTTCCACCAGGGGGGCCAGGATCATGAAGCGCGTGCCCTCGGGCAGGGCCAGGAACTCATCCACAATCTGGTCCGTGCTCTGAGCCTGGATGGGCCGGCCGCATTTGGGGCAATGGGGCACGCCCAGGCGGGCGTAAAAGACGCGGAGAAAATCGTATATTTCCGTGGTGGTGGCCACGGTGGAGCGCGGGTTGCGGCTGGCGCTCTGCTGTTCCAGGGAAATGGCCGGGGAGAGGCCCTCGATCTTGTCCACCTCGGGCTTGTCCATCTGCGGGAGGAACTGCCGGGCATAGGCCGAAAGGCTTTCCACGTAGCGGCGCTGGCCCTCGGCGTACACGATGTCAAAGGCCAGGGTG
>JAIWOE010000041.1 GCA_020217165.1 Desulfovibrio sp.
GACTTGCCCGATCCTGAGGGGCCACAGATGACCACCAGTTCGTCGCGGGGGATGTCCAGCGTGAGGTTCTTCAGATTGTGCTGTCGCGCGCCTTCGATGCGGATGACGCGTTGGGTGCATTCGCTCGCCGTGCTCACCGTGATGCTCCTGCCGTCAGACTGACATGCTGCGGACTTGATTATCAGATCAGCCCCCCAAAGGAAACTGCCGCCGCAGGTCAGGGAAACAGCCGCGCCAGCAGGACAACCATGGGTAATGCCGGCAGGAGATTCGTCAAGGCGATGTGTTTGATGTCCAGCAATTTGATGGAGATGCCCAGGATGAGCACCCCGCCCGTGGCCGTGAGGGCGGCCATGGAGGGCTCGTCGAACACCCCTTGCAGGGTGGTGGCGAACACCGTGAGCCCCAGCTGGTACACGCCCACGGCCACGCAGGAAAAGAGTACGCCCACGCCGTAGGTGGAGGCCAGGGCCACGGAGGCGAAGCCGTCCAGCACGGCCTTGGCGAAGAGGATGCTGTGATCGCCGCGCAGGCCTTCGTCAAAACTGCCCAGGATGGCCATGGGCCCCACGCAATAAATGACGCTGGCCGTGACCATGCCATCCACAAACGTGGAAGTCTTGGACTTCACGGCCTGCTTGAGGTGCAGGGCCACGCCCTCGAACCGCTGCTCCAGCCGCAGCCATTCCCCAAGCAGCGCCCCCAGGAGCACGGCGAAAATGATGTGCAGGGGGTTTTGCATGGAGAGGCTCATCTTCACACCCAGGGCCAGGGTGCACAGGCCCAGGCCCTGGAAGACGATGATCCGATACCGGTCCTGCAGCCTGCCATGCAGCAGGAGACCCAGGCCGCCGCCCACCAGGATGGTGGCCACATTGAACATGGTTCCGAGGGGAAGGTGCATGATGGATGTGTGGGAAGAAGGGTGGAGGGGGAGTCAGCGACATTGGAAATACTGGAAAGCCCCTGCGAAGGAAAGAAAAAAACCGCGGACAGCGCATCAGATCTTGACTCGCGGCCTGCGGTGGCGTATTGAACCAAATTTCCTGCCGGGGTGGTGAAACTGGTAGACGCACCGGACTCAAAATCCGGCACCCGCAAGGGTATGCGAGTTCGATTCTCGCCCCCGGCACCAGTAAAAACAGGCACTTGGATGCAAGTCCAGGTGTCTTTTTCTTTGCCGCGAGCCTGGGAGTACAGGCCAGGAGTATAGCGGAGCCCGTGAAGGTTCGTTCCTCGGGTTACATTCCAGATTCGAGTTCCATTGTCCAATTGGCATGGAAAGCTGACCCCTCATCGGCGTTCAATTTTGACCCCTCTCTGGTGTTGATGACAGGTTGAGGTGGTGGTGGGGAGTTCGGGGCCGGGGACCAGGGGCGGTACCCCCCCTGGTCCCCGGCAGGTCATTGTTCGATGGCCGTCCGGGCCTGGTGGCTTTGCTTGACCAGCTCCTCCAGGAGGGCGTCGGCCTGTTCGTGGGAGAGGAAGGCAAGGCGGCGATTGTCCCGGCGCGGTGTCTTCACCCGCTTCACGGGGCAAGCGCAGTCCAGCAGGCCTTGGGTCACGGCGAGGTTGTGGACTTGCCGCACGATGGCCAGGGCGTACTCGATGGTCCGGGGCGTCTTGCCGGCCTTGAGCATCTTGGACTTCATTTTTTCCAGGTCAAAGGGCGAGATGCCTTTCAGAGGTATGTTGCCCACAATTGGAGCGATCCAGCGTCGGACAATGGACGCTTCGTTGGCGATGGTGCGGGGCTTTTTGCCGTTGCGCTCTCGCTGGGGCAGGTAGTCGTGTTGGTAGAAGATATCCAGAAAAGTGCGTTTCTCGGCTTCGGCACGGGCCTTGGCGGCGGCTTCGGCCTCCTGCTCGGCTTTGATGGCGTGTCGCTTCTCGGCAAGGGACTGATGACCTTCGCCGGTCTTGATGGCCTGGACGATGCGGGCGCGTTCCAGGGTTGCTTTGTCCAGGGTCCAGCCCTCGGAGGCTTAGCCCAGGCCCTTCACGACTTCCTTGCCGTCCCTGCGGTACCGGATGCACATCCCTGAAAAAGCGCATCTCCCACGCCCCACACTGGGGTAAAATGTGGGTACACTCTGGGTACGTATTTATAGCTGAAGGACAGGGAGGTCAAAGGAAATATATGGAAATAGTTTTTATGTAACACGCTGGAAATTAATGTATAAATGATTTTTATGGAAGTCGTGGGAATGCCATTGTATCTGATCATCAATCAAGCGTCTTGCGGTAACGCTTAAGGGCCACCACCAGCACGGCCACCAGAAATACCGCCATGGGCAGCAGTTCAGGCGCAAACTCCGGCAGGGTAGCGCCCTTGAGGGTGATGGCTCGCACAATGCGCAGAAAGTGCGTGTTGGGCAGTACGTAGCCGATGCCCTGGGCCCACTCCGGCATGCCCCGGAACGGGAACATGAAGCCGGACAGCAGGATGGACGGCAGGAAGAAAAAGAAGGCCATCTGCACCGCCTGCAACTGGTTGCTGGCGATGGTGGAAAAGGTCACCCCCACGGCCAGGTTGGCCGCAATGAACAGGAAGGACACCCCCAGCAGCAGCGGGATGCTGCCATGCACCGGCACCTTGAAGAGGAATACGGCCGCCACGAGGATGAGCCCCATTTGAATGTAGCCCACCACGATGTACGGCACGATTTTGCCCAGCAACACCTCCAGGGGCCGCACCGGCGTGCAGAGCAGGTTTTCCATGGTGCCACGCTCGTGTTCGCGGGTAATGGCCAGGGAGGTGATGACCACCATGGTCATGGTCAGCACCACGCCCATGAGGCCGGGGACAATGTTGTAGCTGGTCTGAATTTCCGGGTTGTACAGCCGGTGGATGATGGTCTGCGCCGGCGCGGGCGTGGCTCGCAGGGAGACCAGCGGGCCAGTCAGGTCCCGGTCCAGGCTCTGACGCACGATGGCGTCCAGGGCGCTCATGGCAAAGGACGTGGCCGCCGGGTCTGCCGCGTCGGCCTGCAGCAGCAGGGAGGACTGTTCGCCCCGAAGGAGATCCCGGGAAAAGCCGGCGGGGATGGTCAGCACGAATTGCACGTCCCCGGTCTGCAGCAACTGGTCCCCGGTGGCGGCGTCGGCCAGGTGGTGCGTCAGGTCAAAGTACTCGCTGGTCTGCAGCCCGGCCACGATGGCGCGGGAAAAGGGTGAATTGTCCAGGCTCAACACGGCCATCGGCAGGTGGCGGGGGTCGTTGTTGATGGCATAGCCGAAGATGATCAACTGCATGAGGGGTATGCCCACCATCATGCCGAAGGTCAGCCTGTCGCGGCGCATCTGCACGAATTCCTTGAGCACCATGGCCCAAAAGCGCCCCACGGAGAATCGATTGGGCGAATCCTTCATGCGGCCTCCCGCGTCTGGCCCTGCTGTGAGGCCGTCATCAGGCTGATGAAGACTTCTTCCAGGGAGGTTTCCACCGCTGCAAACCGGTGCGGCCCCTGTCGGAAGGGTGCCAGAGACTGCCCCAACGCCGTAGCGTCAACCCCGGAAACGTGCAGGGTGGTGCCGAAGGGGGCCACCTGGTCCACCCCGGGCAGGTCGCGCAGTCTGGCGGCCAGCTCGTACAGATCCGGGCCGGTGATTTCCCAGGTGGTCAGGCTGGAGGCGGCCACCACCTCCTTGACCGTGCCCTGGGCCAGGAGGTTGCCATACGCAATATAGGCCAAGCGGTGGCAACGTTCGGCCTCGTCCATGTAATGCGTGGTGATGAGGGAGGTGATGCCCTGGGCGGCCAGGACGTGGACGGCGTCCCAGAAGTCCCGCCGGGCCTTGGGATCCACGCCGGCGGTGGGCTCGTCCAGCAGCAGCAGAGCCGGGCGGTGGATGCAGCTGGCAGCCAGGGCCAGGCGCTGTTTCCAGCCACCGGAAAGGGTCCCGGCCAGCTGACCGACGTAGGGCCCCAGTTGCATGAATTCGATGGCCTGGGCCACCGCGGCCCGGCGCTTGGGCACGCCGTAAATGCGGGCCATGAAGTCCAGGTTCTCGCGCACGGTCAGGTCCGTGTACAGGCTGAATTTCTGGGCCATGTAGCCCACCTGACGCTTGATGGCCTCGGCCTGGGTGCGCACATTCAGGCCCAGGCAGGTGCCTTCGCCGGCGTCGGGGGTCAACAGGCCGCAGAGCATGCGGATAAATGTGGTTTTGCCGGACCCGTTGGGGCCCAGGAAGCCGAAGATCTCCCCCTGCCGCACGGTGAGGGACAGGGCGTTGACCACGGTCTTGTTGCCGAACCGTTTGGTGACACCCTGGACATCGATGATGGTGGGGGCGATCATCGTTGCGTCCTCAGCTGCAGTCGCACATCCACGGGCTGGCCCGGGTGCAGGGCCGCGGCCACGGCGGGGGGAAATCTGGCCTCCACCATGAACACCAGCTTGGCCCGGAACTGCTGGGAATAAATGACCGGCGGCGTGTATTCCGCCTGGGGCGAGATGTAGCTCACCCAGCCCGGGATGGGATTGGGCTGGCCATCCACGAGGACGGCCACCGGATCCTGCACCTGGATGCCCGCCAGATCCGTCTGTGGCACGAAAAACCGGCATTTGATCTGTTCCGGCGGCAGCAGGGACAATACGGGGCTGCCCGCGGCCACCCACTCGCCGGGGTAGTGGATAAGATCGAACACCGTGCCAGCCACCAGGGCGCGCTGGCGTTTCTGCTCCAGCTGCCAGCGGGCCTGTTCCACCTCGGCGGCGGCCATGCGCTCCTGGGCCCGGGCGGCGGCACGCTGGTCTTCCCTGGAGCCGAGACGCCCCGTGGCCAGCTGGGCTTCCAGGTCCGCCACCGCGGCTTCGGCGAGATCCAGGGAGGTACGAGCCTGGTCCAACTCTTCCTGGGCGATGACGTTGCCGCGGCGCAGGGTAATGCGGCGAGCGTGTTCGGCCTTGGCCAGTTGCAGCTGCGCCCTGGCCTGGGCAAGGCGGGCCGTGAGCTGATCCATCTCCTCCTTGCGCAGGCCCTTGTCGAGATCGGCCACGGTGTCCTTGGCCCGCTGCAGGTTGGCTTCGGCCCTGGCCAGGGCCTGGGCTTCCAGATCATCCTCCAGCACAAAGAGCTCGGTGCCCGGGGCCACGCGGTCGCCGCGGGCCACGCGCAGGGCCTGCAGTCGGCCGGCGTACTGGGAGGCCACATAGACGAATTCGCCTTCCATGTACCCCTGATACAGCCCCGGGACACGCTCGTCGCACCCGATCAACAATGTACAACAGATGATGAACAACAGGATATGTGGACGCATATCCACCTCTTATTCCTGGTTTTTTAATGGCGGCAGGAGGTTGCTTAACAGGAATTCGGCCATGGCCTCCGGGCTGGAGACCCCCAGGGCCAGCGGAATGCCGGGCATGACACCGGCCACGCGCTGGCGCAGAGGTTCCGTCAGAAAATAGAGCATGGTGCCCCCGGCTATGGTGAAATAGCCGCGCACGGGGTCGATGCCCAGGGCCTGCATCGCCCCGGCCACGATGCGGAAGATGCGGCTCCAGTGCAGGAGGGCCGCCTGGGGCAGGGTGGCCGCACCAGAGGCCAGTTCCCAGGCCATGATGCGCGGCAGGCCGGGATTGGCCTGGAAGTGCCGGCCCATGGCATGGGCAATGGCCGAGAGCCGGGCCCGCGGCTCCTGGCTTTCGGCCGCGGCCGTCTCCATCGCCTGAATGGCGCCTTCAAAGAGCCGGCACACCACTGCCTCGTACAGAGCGGTTTTGTCCCCCACCTGATAATAGAGGGTGGCTTTGTTTACACCGGCGGCCCTGGCAATGGCCTCCATGCGTGCACCGGCAAAGCCGGCCTCCACAAAAGCGGTGGTGGCGGCGTCCAGAATGGCGTAGCGCGGGGAACCTGCGGGTGTTTCTGGTGTGGGCATGTTGCCTCCATCCGGATGAATTAACCATATGGTTAAACCAAACGGTTGGAAGCGTCAAGTTGATTTCAATTTTCAATGGTCTTTACTTGGCCCTCCCCCTGCAGTACAACACGCACCTGCAAGCAACAGGGAGGAAGGCATGACCGAGCAATGCGTGCGCACACACATCCACCCCCATGATTTTCTTGGGGATTCCCATGAGCGAAACGAGCGGCGCACCTGGATGGTGGTGGGGCTGACGACGGTGATGATGGTGGTGGAGATTGCCTGCGGCCTGCTGTTCAATTCCATGGCCCTGCTGGCCGACGGCTGGCACATGGCTACCCACGCCGGCGCCCTGGCCATTGCCGGCTTCGCGTATCGCTATGCCCGCAGCCACGCCAAAGACTCGCGATTTTCCTTCGGCACGGGCAAGATTGGCGACCTGGCTGGCTATACCAACGCCGTGGTGCTGTGCGTGGTCTCCTTGTTCATCGCCTATGAATCCGTGGACCGGCTCATCAACCCGCTGGACATTTCCTTTGGCGAGGCCATGGTGGTGGCGGTGGTGGGGCTGGTGGTCAACGTGGTCAGCGCGTTCATGCTGCACGATGGGCATCACCATCATCACGAGCATGCGCACGACCACTGCAAGCATGAACATGCGCATGATCACGACCACGATCATGCCCACCACACGGACCATAACCTGCGGGCGGCGTATCTGCACGTGATTGCCGACGCCCTGACCTCCGTGGCTGCCATCCTGGCCCTGGCCGCCGGCCGCTGGCTGGGGTGGGCCTGGATGGACCCGCTCATGGGCGTGGTGGGGGCGGCGGTCATCGCCAAGTGGGCCGTGGGCCTGCTCAAGGAAACCGGCAAGGTGCTGGTGGATGTGGCGCCGGCGGACCTCATGCGCACGGTGCGCAAGCGCCTGGAGGGCAGCCCCGGGGAATATGTAAGTGACCTGCACCTCTGGCGCGTGGGGCCGGGCCATTACGCCGCCGTGGTGAGCATCCTCTCCCATGCCGAGGCTCCCACCAGCGAGGACTACAAGCGCCTGCTGGCCGACGTCCCCCGCCTGTCCCACGTCACGGTGGAAGTGCAACGCTGCGCCTGCGTGGGGGGGTAGGTGGGAGGCAACGGGCCCGCCTTGTTGCCCCCATTTCCACACCACAACGCCGGCTTTCGCCGGTGTTGTGCATGAGGGCATCGCCCGTAGTCTTTACACGTCGAAGAGCATTTCCAGATCGTCCCGGGTCAGGCTCTTCCAGGCGTCCTGGCCGGGGATGACGGATTCGGCCACGTCGCGTTTGCTCTCCTGCAGCTTGAGGATCTTCTCTTCCACCGTATTCTGGCAGATGAGTTTGTAGGCGAACACCTGGCGTGTTTGCCCGATGCGGTGGGTGCGGTCCGTGGCCTGGTTTTCCACGGCCGGGTTCCACCACGGGTCGTAATGGATGACGTAATCCGCACTGGTCAGGTTCAGGCCCGTGCCGCCGGCCTTGAGGGAGATGAGGAAGATGGGGATTTCCGGCGTGTTGTTGAAACGGTCCACCTGGTCAAAGCGGTCCTTGGAGGCGCCATCCAGGTAGGCGAAGGGAATCTTCTGGATGTTCAGCCAGCTGCGGATGATGTGCAGCATCTGTACGAACTGGGAGAACACCAGCACCTTGTGGCCTTCCTCAATGATGTCCGTGACCATGTCCTTGAAGGCGTCGAACTTGCCCGAGGGCAGGTTGGTGGACACGCCGGGCATATCCAGCTTGAGCAGGCGCGGGTGACAGCAGATCTGACGCAGCTTGAGCAGGGCATCCAGAATGGACATCTGGCTCTTGGCCAGGCCCTTTTCGTCCACATCCTGCAGCACCTGCTCCTTGAGCTTCTTGGCCAGGGCGGCGTAGAGCTCCAACTGCTCGTCCATGAGGGCGCAGTAGTAGACGTTCTCCACCTTGGGCGGCAGGTCCTTGGCCACTTCCTTCTTGGTGCGACGCAGGATGAAAGGCTTGACCCGCGAGCGCAGGTATTCCAGGGTTTCCGGATCGCCGTCCTTGATGGGTTTGACGATGCCCCGCTGGAAGCTGTGCTGCGAGCCCAGGAAGCCGGGCATGAGGAATTCGAACAGGCTCCAGAGCTCGAACAGGTTGTTTTCGATGGGCGTGCCCGAAAGGCAGATGCGCTGCTTGGAGGCCAGCCGGCGTACGGAGCGGGCGGTGATGGTATTGGGGTTCTTGATGTTCTGGGCTTCGTCCAGGATGACGCTGTTGAACTCTTCCTTCTGCAGCTCCTCAAGATCGCGCCGCAGGAGGGCGTAGGTGGTGAGGACGAGGTCGGATTCCCGGATGAGCTTGAACATGCCCTCGCGCCGGGCGCCATAAATGGTCAGGCGTTTCAGGTGTGGGACGAATTTTTCGGCCTCGCGCTCCCAGTTGGGTAGCACCGAGGTGGGCACCACGATGAGGTTGGGACCGGTCTGGCCGGTCTCCACCACATGGGCAATGAAGGAGAGGGTCTGGATGGTCTTGCCCAGGCCCATTTCGTCAGCCAGGATGCCGCCGAAGCCGTATTCCCGCAAGAAGTTCAAGTAGGACAAGCCCTGCACCTGGTACGGCCGCAGGCTGGCGTTGAGCTTTTTGGGCGGGGGGACGGGCGTCACCTCCTGGAAGCTGTGGATCTTTTCCTTCAGGGCGCACCAGAAGGGGTCGGTCACGGCGTCGGGGATGTCTTCCAGTATCTTGTCCAGCACCGGGGCTTCAAACTGCTTGAACTGGCGTTTGGGGGGCTTGTCCGGATCAAAACCCAGAGCCTTGAGCTTGTGCTCCAGCTTTTTGAGCCAGCCCTCGGGCAGGGAGGTGTAGGAGCCGTCCTTGAGTTGCACGTACCGCTTGCCCTGGCTCCAGGCGGCCCAGATTTTGTCGATGGGCACGCGCTGGTCGTCGTACTGGATTTCCAGATCCAGGGTAAACCATTTTTCTTCCTCATCGGACTTCACCTCGGCCACCACCTGGGGCTGGGCCAGGCGCACCTTGTACCGCGTGAGATTCTTTTCGCCGTAAATGCGGTATTGCTGCACCAGGGTGGGGTACGCATCCAGCAGGAAGGCGATGGCTTCCTCCGGCTCCAGGAACCACATGCTGGACGAGCGCGGCTGGAACTGCATGTCTTGCAGGGTCTGGGCCAGGTGGGCTTCCTGTTCCTGGTCGCGCCGCAGCAGGAAGGATTTGCCTTCGTAGCTCACGGAGCCGGTCATCAGGTCCGGGTTGGGGCCGGAAAGGGCGTGCTCGCCAAACTGGGTTTCGTAAATGTTCTCAATGTGCAGGGTCAGCAGGCTGCCTTCCTCGTCCAGGTACAGCTTGGGATTGTATTTGGCCGGGACGAAAAGGGGCTCCATGTGCGCCAGGAAGGCTTCCTGGTCGTAGAGTTCCTGCACGGGCAGGCGGGTCCAGACCCGGTCCAGGAATTCGGAAATGTCCGACTGGGGCACCACCGGCGGGTTGAGCACCAGTTCCTGCACCAGCTGGGATTCCAGGCCCGTCTGCACGGGATAAAACCCCTTGTTCCAGCAGACCCAGATGGGCAGTTGGCCGTAAAAGTGGGCTTCCTTGCCCAGGATGGAGAAGGGCGGCTTGCCGTCGCGACCCAGAAACACGTCCAGGGAGAGGCCGTGTTCCTCCAGCTGCGGCTTGAGCATCAGCCGCATGGGCTTGGTCTCAATGCGGCAAGGCTGGTCTGTTTCCCGCCAGAAGAGATAGTATTCCCGGCGGATGGCCCGCAGCAGCCAGGTGATGAGGCCGTCTGGCACTTCCACGCGGTGGCCATAGTAATCGATGTATTGGCCGATGAGCTGCGCCACCCGGGTCAACTGGGGCGCGCCTTCGCTCCAGTCGGGATTGCGGATGATCTGCTCCAAGGTCACTTCCTGGTGCACGGTGGAGAGGCCGGACTTGTTCTGCCGGGCGCGGAAAAAGGCAATTTGCAGGCGCCCCGGTTCGGGGAAAAAGCGATAGATGAGATAATGCCGGCCGGGTTCAGGCTCGGGCTCCGTGGCAAAAAAACTGCGGAAGGCCTGGCGCCATTCGGTTTTGGGCAGGGGGGGCGGGGCGTCTTCCTCATCGCCGGCGCTTTCCAGGGAGTGGAGGAACTTGAGGGCCGTGGCGCCCACATGCCTGCACACGCCGGAAAAGGAGTCCGGACAGTTGCAGAAGTAGTTGACGCGGCGTTCCTTCAGGTTGATGGTGACTTCCGGAGAATAGATCTGGAAGTCGTCCCCCTGGACGTTTCCTTCGACTTCCCAGAACGGGTCGCCCTTTTTGAGGCTTATCTTTTGCACTCCTCCGCTGGCGACGATGTACTGGGAGCCTTCAAGGATGTATTCCGGAATGGAATCCTTGATGAACTCCTGCAAGGTGCTACGCAGAAGGGCTTCGTTGCCAGCATCCATGCCGCAAAGGGCTCCTTGACTTGTAAGGATAATTGAAGAATCTCGATGCCGCACCATGCAAGGCGGCAGCCTGAACGATCAAACCCTACGCCATTTGCCGCGATGTGACAAGGGAGGCTTGGCTTTTCGTCCGCCTTCCTCCATACTTTGCACGTCCAAGGCCGGCTGCAGGGCGTACCCCGTAC